>JANOUN010001321.1:0-2387 GCA_031416875.1 Planctomycetota bacterium
CAACGCCTGCTGGCAGAAGCAGGATTGCGGTCTGTCGCCGTAAAGCCCTTGTACAACCGATACCCGATTTCCTACTGGACCCGACTGTTTCCGTTTCCGCCAAAGATCAAGTCCGCCTTGTTGTGGTCACTCATGACCAGCCATACCGGAAAAATTCCCCTGATGCTTCCGGCGGGCAATCTTCTGGCATATGGATTTCGCTGATTGGTGTTTGCAGATTCCGTGAGTGCATTTTTCAAAGAGCCGGATCGTTGACCGCTTCATCTCAAATGGATACCTGCGTCGTCTCTGCAGTGTCATCAAACCAACTGCCACGCTCGAAACGGGATTTCGCCCTCGTCGCGGGAATGACAACCGTCATTCAATTCGCGCTCTATTGGCCTTCGTTTTTTGGCCACGGAGTGCTTCTGCCAGTTCATATTCTGACCAGACCAGGAATCTATCTTCCGCAGGATCAGCAAGACCGTCAGTTGCCAGGCTATAGTCGCTCTGATCTTGTGCAGGTCAGCGAACCTCATCGCTGGTTTATGGCGGCGGAATATCGCGCTGGCAGAATTCCCATTTGGACACCCTATGCTTTTTGCGGAACTCCGCTGGCAAGAGCACCCATCTTTTCTCCGTTCGAGCTGCTCTATGTGCTATACCCCAGCCCGCGCGTGTTGCCCTGGATTCAACTGGCAACAGCGATCGTGGCAGCGACAGGCGCGTGGCTTTTCGCCAGCAGAATTCTGAGGCTTGGATCAGCCTCGGCAATGACGTGTGCCGTGGCGTGGCCGCTGACAGGATTTCTTACGCTTTGGCAGGGATACGACCTGAGCTACCCGGTCGTCTTTTTTCCATGGCAATTGCTGGTGACACATGCATTGATTGAAACGACGAGTTGCCGTCGTATCGTAAGTCTTTCTGTTGTGACCGCGCTGACACTCATCAGCGGGCCGGTCGACATGGCAGGCCTGGTACTGCTTGTCAGTGGCATCGTCTGGGCATGGCACGTTGCCGCTCAGTGGCTGATCTGTCGCAGCCCTGGGTCCATTCCTGTTTTGGCAGCGGCCACGATTGTTGGTTGGTCGCTGGGATTTCTTATGGCGGCTCCTGCCTGGTTGCCTGCCATTGACTATGTCCAATCAGGAGCACGCATCACAGCTCGCAACGATGGAAAAGAAGCAAGGCCACCCATCGGCTGGAAGGCATTGCCACTCGTGATCTTTCCAGAAGCGTTTGGAACGGAGAAAGATGACACCGTATTTGTGCATGAGAGCGGCGTTCGCCTCGAAAGTTCAGCAGGCGCCTATGCAGGTTGCATTTCCCTTCTGTTCGCACTTCCCTGGGCGTGGTTTGACAGAAGTCGCCGGTCGTGGTTTTTCTGCTCTTTCCTGATCGCGATCTTAGGAATCGGCTGGCAACTCAATGTCCCAGGACTTGTCAGTCTCTGGAGACTCCCCGGGCTCAGGATGTTGACACCAGGCCGAATGGTCTTTGCGACGGCCTGGGCAACTCTGACGCTTGCTGCCATTGGGCTGGAGCAATTCTGCAAGTCGTTCGAGGGGCCTCGAAGCCGCGTCCTGCATGTCGCCGTGGTTGTGACTGTTGGGTGCTGGTTGTGTTGTTTCGCCGGTCTGTTCGCCTGGCCCGATAAACTCCGCACATTCTTTCCGCAGGGTCAGCAAGGTCTGTCGCTCACCCGGATTCAATCAAGTTTTCAGACTGCGTACTTGCTGCAGCTTGGCTGGCTGTCGTGTGTGCTCATCATCTGGTTTTTGACTTTGCGTCGTTTGTTTCCCGCGTCGAGACTCACCCCCCCTTGTCTGCCTGCTCATGATTCTGGAACTAGTCTCGCATTGCTGGAAACTGCATCCGCAGCCCGACCCAAAGTTATACTATCCGCGATTGCCTGCGCTGGAATTCATCCAGCGTTCACCGCCCGGCAGAGTCCTCGGCGTAGAATGCCTGCCCCCGAAAGTACTGGAGTCCCATCAACTGAGGGACATCCGCGGGTACGATGGCGTCGATCCTCTCGCATGTATTCAGCTGCTGTCTCTTTTGTATGATCAGCAAAGAACGTCAGCACCGGAATATGCAAGGACGATGTGGTATTTCCCGGAGTTCCGCGAGCCCGCGACTCACGGAACTTCGTTTCAGCTGCACCCCATTCTCAACATGCTTGGCTTGCGCTATATCGTTTGTGATGAATCAGTGGGTATTCCGAATCCAGTTTTTCAGGGTGGCGGCTATAAGGTGTATCTCAACGAAAATGCTCTGCCGAGAGCCGGGATTCCGCAACATGCTGAGCGTCTCCCATCGTCAGATGCTATCCTGCAATCCATGCGGGACTGGAGTTTTGATCCTGCACAACGGGCATACACGTTAGAATCCACCGCAGGCTTCCC
>JANOUN010001322.1:0-2123 GCA_031416875.1 Planctomycetota bacterium
CCGAGGAATTGCACCATGCCCCGTCGAAAGGAAGAGCTGCATCCCGGCGAGTACTATCACGTCTACAACCGAGGTGCAGGCCGAGCCAGGATCTTTTTCAATGAGGACAACTACCTATTCTTTCTTCGCCGATTTCGCGAAAAGGTCCCACTGGACACCGCCACGGTCATATGCTGGACGTTAATGCCGAATCACTATCACTTTCTTGTGCGTATTGAATCGGACCAGTTTTCCACGGCGATGCAGGCCTTCGGAACTTCGTACAGCAAAGCCATCAACAAGCGCATGGAACGGACGGGGACACTCTTCGAAAGTCGATTTCAATCCCGGCAAGTTGATAACGACGTCTATCTGCGACACTTGACGCGGTACATCCATCTGAATCCGAGTTCGGCCGGACTCGTTCGCAGTCCGGCGGATTGGCAATTTTCAAGTTACCGGGATTTCATCGGACTCCGCAACGGCACACTCGCTGCCAGGCAAATCGTCCTCCAGGAGTTTGAATCCATTGAAAAGTACCGCCTGTTCGTGGAGACTCCATGCACGGCATCAGAGACGAGTTTTGACCACCTGCTCTTTGACGAAAGCTGAACCACTATAGGCGACGCCAGAAGCCCGGCTTTTTCAAAAAGCCGGGCTTCTTCCCACCGTCGCCAAAGCCACAGCCCCCGAATCCTTCCGAGCCGTCCTGATGAGCGCTGTCCATGTCGGACGCACCAGGCATGTCGTCGAAAGCATAGTGCAACTCGGCAATCGCCGCGGTCGCTTCATCACAGGAAATTGCGAGCATGAGTCGTCCGCCCAGACTCGAAATCCGATGTTCCTTCTTTCGAGCGATGCGAAATACCCCGTCGAAGAGTTGCTGCAGAGTTTTTGAGTCTGTGAACCGGTATCGTTGATCGGTCACCAGCACAATGTGAAGGTTGAATCAGTAACGACCTCAAGCGGTGTCGGTGGGCTCAGACAGATCGGCGTCACTGACTGTCGTCGTGAACTGCGAAAGCATTTCAGCAAACCGCGGATCGACGACTTGAGTGTGAACAATCGGCGGAAACTCTGTCCAGAACCCCGGAACTCCTGGTATTTGGTCGGCCAATCGATGCAAATAATTGCCTTGTCAGAGGCAGTCGCACTACCATTTGGTAGGATGCCCGCGTGATGCAGAACTGATTCAATGGTTCCAGGCAGTTTGTAACAAGGCAAGTGACAATCGCTATGGGAAGAAGCTTCGAAAATCGCAAGGCCTCGATCTTCAAGACCGCAGGTCAGAAATCCAAGCTCTATGCCAAGTATGGCAAGCAGCTTTATGTGGTCGCAAAGAATGGCGTACCGGACCCCGAAAACAATCCGGCGCTGCGGAACTTGATTGAGAGAGCCAAACGCGATCAGGTCCCCAGTCACGTCATTGAAAAAGCGATCGAAAAAGCCAGCGGCGTGGGCGGTGAAGACTTTGCGTCCGTGCGTTACGAAGGATTCGGTCCTGGCGGATGTTCGGTCATCGTCGAATGTTTGACCGATAACAATAACCGTACGATTACAGACGTCCGGAATTGCTTCACTCGGACCGGCTCAAAACTCGGACCGGCTGGTTCCGTCGCGCATCTGTTTGATCACCTGGCAGTCCTGTCCTTCAAGGGGGATAATGGAGATCAGGTTCTGGAAGCCATGCTGGACGCTGACGTCAATGTGGATGATGTCGAATGTGAGAATGGCCACGTGACCTTGTTTGCGCCGGCCGGTGAGTTTTTCAAAGCCAAAACAGCTGTGCTGGAAGCATTTCCCGGAACAGAACTGGAAGTCCAGGAAATCACCTTCCATCCTCAGGCCAGCAAGGAAATCAGCCCGGAAGATCTGCCCATGTTTGAAAAGTTCATGCATTTGCTGCACGATTGCGATGATGTGCAGGAGATCTACCACAACGCCATTACGCCCGGCTAGTAAAATCGCTGCTGGTCGTGCTCCGTTTCCTGCTCTTCAAAAACATACATGTTTCGGCGGTGTGGATCGCATTGAACGTGAATGTGTGACTGGCTAATTCGACTGTTTGACATGGCCATTGAAGACCACTTCGGGCTTGGGGACGGTCGTTTTAGGTTCACAGCGTCAGTAAATTCGTTTAACGG
>JANOUN010001323.1:0-6989 GCA_031416875.1 Planctomycetota bacterium
GGAGAGAATCTACACCGCGGCGGGCGTGGAGCAAACCTCTATCGGTACCACCTTCTCCGCGGCGACGACCGAACATCAGCCGGCCAGCGCCTATCTTCCCGACGGGCGGCGAGTCCATGTGTGGACTGAGGAGCCCGCAGCCGGCGGCGGCAATCTCGAGGATGTCTTTGCCGAGGTCCGTTTCGGCAACAACTTCGTCGATGTGGCGCGCTTCCTGGTGACGGGCGGTGCCGGGCGGCAGCACGATCCGATCGTCGCCGCCAACAGCAATGGCTTCGCCGTCGCGGTCGCCGACGACTCGGTGGCGGGCGGCCAGCTCATCTTGAAATTCTACAATATCGCGGGAACGCTGATCAACACGGTGATCGGGCCGAACGCGCCGCAGACCGTCGGCGTGGGGGCGAACGCCGACCAGTTCCGCGACGTGGAGATCGCGGCGCTCGCCAACGGCAATTACGCGATCGCCTGGGACAACGGCTTAAACCAGAACGTTTTCGCCCGCGTCTTTTCGAGCGGCGGCGTGGCGCAGAGCGCCGTCATCGATGTCGAGACGGGCGCGCCGGGCGCCAGCTTTCCCGATGTCACGGCGCTCGCCGACGGGCGCTTCGCCGTCACCTACGCGGAATACACCGCCGGTAACGTGCGCGGCCGCATCTACCAGGCCAACGGCACGCCCGACGGCGTGGGCTTCGCCATCGGCACCGGCTTTGCAAATGCGGTCGACAACCAGTTGCAGACCGCCGCGCTCTATGACGGCCGTTTCGTCACCGTGTGGAAGACCACGGCCGGCGAGATCGCCGGCCAGGTGATGTTCGCCGACGGCACGCCGGACGGCGCGGCGTTCATCGTCAATACCAATACGACGGGCGACCAGTCGCGGCCCACCATCGCCACGCTCGCCGACGGGCGCTTCGCGGTGTCCTGGGAAAGCGGCGCTGGCGCGGCGCCTGAGACCATCTTCACCACGATCTTTGATCCGCGCGATGCGGGACTGAATGGCTCGGCGTCCAGCTTCAATGACGACTGGTTTGGTACAAATTTTGTCGACCAGGTCTTCGGAGGAACGGGAGCAGACGCGATTCGCGGCGCTGGCGGTGCGGATATCCTGTATGGCGAATTGGGCAATGATAACTTGAACGGCGATGCTGGCAACGATCAGCTCTTTGGCGGAAGCAACAACGACATTTTGAACGGTGGCACCGATGACGACACGCTCAATGGCGGCGGGGGCGGCGATGTTCTGGACGGCGGAGTCGGCGGCAACGATACGGCCAAATACACCAATTCGCCGGCCGGTGTCAGTGTCAACCTCAATTCGGGCGCGGCAAGTGGTGGCGATGCGCAGGGAGGCACTTTCACCGGGATTGAGTCGCTCTTTGGTTCGAGTTTTGATGATACGTTGACCGGCAATGGGAGTGCGAATACCCTTAATGGCGCCGTGGGCAACGACACACTCAATGGCGGAGGGGGCGGCGATGCGCTTCATGGCGATGAAGGGGACGACACGTTGATTGGCGGCGCGGGCGGCGATGTTCTGGACGGCGGAGTTGGCGGCAACGATACGGCAAAATACACCAATTCGCCGGCCGGTGTCAGTGTCAACCTCGCATCGGGCGCGGCCAGTGGTGGCCATGCGCAGGGAGACACTTTCACCGGGATTGAGTCGCTCTTTGGTTCGAGTCTTGATGATACTTTGACCGGCAATGGGAATGCCAATACCCTCAATGGTGCCGCGGGCAGCGACACGCTCAATGGCGGCGGGGGCGACGACATACTGCTGGGCGGAACGGGCATCGATGCCATGAACGGAGGTCCAGGTCGTGACCGATATACGGGAGGGAGCGAAGCTGATCGCTTCATTGTCAGCCAGCTTGCGCACAGCCCGGTTGGCAGCCAGCGCGACGTGGTCAACGATTTTCTGCAGGTGGAGTTGGACAAGATCGACGTGTCGTTGATCGACGGCATGGCGGGAACTGGAGGAGTCAATGGCTTCACGAGCTTCATCGGAAATGCCGCGTTCACTGCGGAAGGGCAGATCCGCGCATTCCAGTCCGGTGCAAACACCGTCGTGGAATTCAACACCAGCGGAACCACGGGCGCGGAAATGCAGATCCTGCTCTTGAACGTCACCGCCGGCACGCTGACTCTTTCAGACTTCATCACGGCCAGTGGCTCTGGACCGTTTGCTCTGTCTTCACTGAACGGGACTGCCGACCGAGTCACACCGCGTTTGGCCACACTGTCGTCACAACTCACTCTTAGCCCATCACCGAGGGCGACACTCCCTTCGCTTTCCCACGCTGAGACCGCTGAACCATCCAAACGATCCAACGTTCCGACCCGGCTGGCGACTCCGGCGATCGCAGCCACTGCAACGGGTTTGAAAAAAAGAACAGCTGCAGCATCCCGGCCCGAAACAATCCTGAACGCCACCGATCTGTCCGGGCAACTGAAATCCCTCGACGACCTCTTTGCCAGCGAATCCCCTTTTCAAAATCACCCGTTTTCAGCTTGAGAAAGGAACAAAAAAAATCATTCCCCCATTCATCAACGCGAACTGGAAATGAGGGAATCACTAGTGGGAGAATCACAGCAGAAGCTGGGGCTACGCACCGAGCGGCGGTCTGGGATTGGTCGTGCTGATCATCGTCATCCTGCTGCTCATGGGTCGCATCTGATCCGTCTGAAAACGTGCTCACTTCGGGGCAGCCAGAGGTTTGTGGAACAAAAAATGGGCCGGGCTCGCAGCGCGAAGGCCTGTGAATGGCGATATGTACCAAGGGCTCAGGCGGCCTGGAATGACATGGACAAGGCTTTTAACGAGGCGTCACGTGAGTTCTGATGAATCTATTTGTGAATCGATAGTAATCTGGTAGTGAAATACGATCCTCAAGGGTGCCTTCACGCAGGGCTTGAAGGTACAATTTCCGGCTGGTGGCTTTAATCCCTGATCACAGGAGCCAAGTTATGAATGATGTGGTTGCCAAATTCTGTGACAACGTCCATGAAAAGCTGGAGACTCTTCAGGGCCGGTTGGAGTCACTGAAGCTGAACATTGGAGCAACTTACCATTTGCTTCACGAGAAAGTTGTCGAGATACGCAAAGCCGGCGAAGTTCGGCAGTCGCCAATGAATGAAGCCAGGGCGTCGCTGGAGCAGTGGATCCAGGAAACAAGAGCCGAAGCGAAGAACAGGATTGAACTCGGAATCAGGAACCACGAGGTTGAGTATCTTTCTGAGCGAGCCAGCAGGGCAGAGGGCTGTGTGGAAATTGCGCTCATGCTTGCCGAGGCCAGCATCGACGATGCGGAATGGATGATTCTTGAGGCCATCGCTGCCCGACTGGAGGCGGAGGCAGTGACGAACGGTTGATGCGGACGCACGGTTTGTCTGCGTAACATCGCGGCGGAAGAACAGAACTTCAGGGAGCGTGTGCTTGTCAACAACGTCAGCAGAGAATGATCGCTCGGGCATGGGAGCGATGCCGCATGCGGCCGGCGTAGCGTTTAGAGTCTGGGCTCCGCATGCTGACGCTGTGTATGTGACGGGCTCGTTTAACAAATGGTCGCCCGATGCGCATCCCATGGCAAAGGTGGACGAGGGCTATTGGTACGCGGATATCTCCGGGGCTGTGATGGGCGACGAATATCGCTACCGCATTCTGAACGGCGACAAGGAGTTGCTGCGTATTGATCCCTATGCCCGCCAGGTGACCAGTTCGGTCGGGAACGCGGTGGTCCATGACTCGCAATTTGACTGGCAAGGCGATGACTTTCATCTGTCGCCCGTCAATGAGCTCGTGATTTATGAAATGCATTTGGGAACATTTCACAACGACGAAGACCGTCACACGGATAAGTTTGCGGAGGCGGTTCAGAAACTGGATCATCTGAAGCGGTTAGGCGTCAACGTTATTGAAGTCATGCCATTGGCAGAGTTCGGTGGTGAGTTGTCCTGGGGCTACAACCCGGCCTGCATTTTTGCTGTCGAGACGGACTATGGTGGCCCAGTCGGGTTCAAACGCTTTGTCAAAGCTGTGCATCAGGCCGGAATGGGAGTGATTCTGGACGTCGTCTACAACCATTTCGGTCCGGGCGATCTTGACCTGTGGCAGTTTGATGGCTGGAGTCAGAACGGACTGGGAGGAATTTACTTCTACAACGACTGGCACGCTGAAACTCCCTGGGGCTCGACGCGCCCTGACTACGGTCGCAGGGAAGTGTGCCAGTTCATTCGCGACAATGCCATGATGTGGCTGGAAGAATATCACGTGGATGGCCTGCGGCTCGACATGACGCTCTTTATGCACCATGTGCGAGGAGACGGCGATCCAGGCGCTGACTTACCCGACGGATGGAGCCTCATGCAGCGGATCAATCGGGAAGTCGCGCAGCGGTTTCCGGGACGCATCACAATTGCCGAGGATCTGCGTGACGATGATCGGATTACAAAGTCGCCGGAACAGGGTGGCGCGGGTTTTACGGCGCAATGGGTGTCTGCTTTTGTACATCCCGTGCGCGCGGCCGTGATCACTCCGAGCGACGACCAAAGATCGCTGGAAAGCCTTCGACGTGCCATTGATGGCGGCTACAACGGGAACCCGTTCCAGCGCGTCCTCTACAGCGAGTCGCATGACGAAGTCGCGAATGGAAAGGCGCGTGTCGCGTCAGAAATCGATCCTCAGAACCCCCAGAGTTGGTTCGCTAAGAAACGCACAACTTTGGCGGCAGCCATCGTACTCACTTCGCCTGGCATCCCGATGCTGTTTCAGGGACAGGAATTCCTCGAAGACGGATGGTTCCAGGACTCGATACCTCTCGACTGGGATAAGTCCGAAGAGTTCAGCGGCCTCGTGCGGATGTATCGGGACCTGATTCGTCTTCGCCTTAATCGCTCGAACTGCACACGAGGCTTGACAGGATCCGGCCTGAACACCTTTCATCAGAATCAGGCAGACAACATGCTTGCTTATCACCGCTGGCATCAGGGCGGTCCCGGTGATGACGTAGTCGTCGTTGTGAATCTCTCACACCTTGCCCACGAGAACTACAAGCTGGGGTTTCCTGCGTCAGGAACCTGGCGATTACGTTTGAACAGCGACTGGAACGGATACAGCCGCGGCTTTGGAAACCACCCGAGCATCGACGTGATCGCCGGAGCCGAACGACGGGATGAGCTGCAGTTGGTGAACGCCGTGCAACGCGACGGTTTTCCTGCCGAGGGAACGATCAGCATCGGCGCATACAGCGTGCTGATTTTTTCGGAAGACAAACAGGAAGGTCAAAACCAGAGCAAAAACGGTTAGCCGCTTTCCGGGCTCGAATACTTTGCCATCATTCGGCGGACCAATTCTGATCTGCGGCTCTTCGGGAAGCGGAAAGTCATCCCTCGCAAATCAAATTGTCGATGCAATTGCCGGGCTGGAACATTTCATCATTTCAGACATCTGAGCGACCGTGTTTCAGAGTCGCGAATCTTTGAATCAATTTGACTGACTCCACTACGGCCAGTGGCATCAGAGAACAGGCTGTGATGACGCCCCAGTCGGAGAGCGTCGGCGGGACGGTATGGAGCACTTTCTGCAGAAGCGGAAGGTATACGGCTGCTGCCTGGAGTATCAGGCATGTGACCACTGCAAGCCAGAGCCAGCCATTCGTAAACAGCCGATCGGTAAACGCCGAACGCCTTTGCGAACGCGCATTGAAGGCGTGGAAGACCTGAGCCAGAGCCAGAGTCATGAACGCCGATCTTTCCAACCTCAGTTTTTGCACCAGTGTCTGTGATCAGCAGTCGACCGCGTCCCTCGGTGATTGTTGTTCCAAGGAACGCCATATTGAGGCGGTCGCCAAGTGCCGCCTCGTTGTCTTCGATCGGGTCAGCTGCTTTTGTGACCGCGTTCGACTCGCCCGTCAAGGCCGACTCTTCGATCTGCAAACGCACACACTCGACAATGCGGCCATCGGCCGGCACTCGTGCCCCGGCGGCAAGCACAACCAGATCGCCCGGCACCAGCTCAGCCGCAGGAATCTCGCTCGCCGTTCCATCCCGGATCACATGCGCGATCGGTACCGCCTGTTTTTGAAGTGCAGACAATGCTCGTTCGGCCTTCCATTCGGTCAGAAAGCCGATCGCTGCGTTAATCACAATGACAACGAGAATTGCAACACCCTCAATGTGATCACGCATTGCAAAGGCGATCACCGTGGCTGCGACCAGCAGAGCGACTATAAGGCTGCGAAACTGCGCAAAGAGGATGGACCAGGCCGAACGCTGTTGCGCCTGGGACAGAGTATTCTGGCCATATTGCGAGAGTCTCCGGGAAGCCTCGGCCTGAGTCAGACCTTGCGCAGCGTCAGCCTGCAGCCGCTCAAATGCGATCTCAATCGGCAGTGTGTGCCACGCGGCCGGAATTGCTTGTGGACTTCGCTCATCACCAGTTGGCGTGGTCATGGATTGTTTCTTGGCCGCAGGTGCCGTTAGCACACAAAAAGTCTTACTTCAATCGAGTCAAATAGGCACTGATCCGACGGGCATTGGTGCCGATATCACTTTTGCCCACGCGCGAGGCCGAACGCACGTCGATACGACTTCCGGCAGGCGTGGGGCTGAGTCGCACGACAACATCATCCTTGAAGCCAAACCATGGAGTCGTGTCGGTGGCTTCAAATCGCAGCGAAGTCGCGTCGGACGCCACGATTTTCCAACCCATGTCCTTCGCCGCCTGCAGTGCTTCGGGATATGCCGCGACGGGCGGACGGCCGACAAAGCCTGGCTGCAGGTCGGGGTATGCCTCCTTCTGTTGCTTTGCAACGTCTGGCCCACCGTATTCGGCAGAGTTGTCCGTGCTGGCACGCAGTGGCAGTACGGCGACGAAGAGAGGCGGATTCTCTGTATCGGTTGTGATGTCGTGGATATACGGTACGCTCGCCAGCTGATGTTTCCATTTGAGCGTAAATCCGAGGATACCAGCTCCGATGGCGAGGCCGACG
>JANOUN010001324.1:0-4692 GCA_031416875.1 Planctomycetota bacterium
GCGCCGTCGCAGCCTCTCTCATCGCCACCAACCTCCGTAGTTTTTACCGATTGCGTATCGACACAGGCGGCACTGGGAGTAGGTTCTCGGCCCTCCTGAACACGGATTTTTGAACGCAATTCACCCAGGATCTTCAACAAAGTGCCATCGTCCCGCCACGCCGAGAAGTATTCATATGCCGTACTCTTCGGGAGCAAATCGTGTGGCAACATGTCCCACTGACACCCGGTTCGATTCAGATACAGAATGGTATTCAGAACCTCTCGCAGGTTCACTTTACGTGGGCGTCCACCGGGCTTTGCGGCCGGAAGCACTTGCTTAACCAAAACCCACTGTTCATCCGTCAAATCTGTGAAATACGACTCTCAAGATCCCGTTTGCTGGTCCGTCATGGCGTGGCACTCCTTTGCTCATGGACGAACTAACTCTAATCCTTTACT
Source organism: Planctomycetota bacterium (assembly GCA_031416875.1). Lineage (GTDB taxonomy): Bacteria > Planctomycetota > Planctomycetia > Planctomycetales > Planctomycetaceae > SXXK01. Next base: position 441 of record JANOUN010001324.1, read on the forward strand.
GCTCTTACGTCTGCCCCACTGTTCGGATAGCCTCTCAGATCCCCAACCGATGCCGACTTCGTCACGATCAGATGGCGGGGAAGACTGGCCCGGATTCGCTCGGCCACCGTCGCTTCATCTGCTCTGTTTTGAAGCACTATCTGAAGAGCAGTTACTTTGCCGGGAGCAGGAGGGTGATGTCACGGCCACAGGCGGAATCCAGATTTCCGGTGGGTTCATCGGCCAGCACCAGGGCAGGGTTGATCACAAGGGCTCGCGCAATGGCAACTCGCTGCTGCTCACCGCCGGATAGCAGGGTCGGCAGGTGCCTCAGACGATGGGACAGACTCAGCATTTCTCCGCGACGGATCGCCAGCGTCACATTGCGAAACGGCCGAATTTCAACACCCTCATGAACAAAGACCTTTGAGATGCTGTCAGCTCGGATGATTTCGTCAGGCAAATTCACGGATATTGTCATGCGACGCGTCTGATTCCCTGAATTTACGAAGACAACGAAATCGTGTTTTCAGTTTCGGTGGTGCCATGTGTCACTGGATGAAACAGTTGTACAGCCATCGGACTGGACGATGATTGTCCGCCTGAAATGTGCAGAGACCAGCCTGTTTAAGCCAAAACAGCATTGAAATCGCTGCCTCCACCCGCGTTCTGCGGCCTGCTACGAATGCAACGAAAATGATCGCGCCCGGCGTCTTGTTGTCCCGATCCCTCGCAATGGCTGGCAGAGTCGATTCAAGCTTCGTCCAGCAATTCGACGGCGGCGAATTTTTCACCTTCCAGCATCGAGAGACTGGCTCCGCCGCCGGTGCTGACGTGTGAGACCTTGTCAGCGAATCCCAGCTGCTGAATCGCGGCTGCGCTGTCGCCGCCGCCGATGATGCTGGTGGCGGAACTGTTGGCGATGGCTTCGGCCACAATACGTGTTCCCGCATCAAATGGCGGCATTTCAAACACGCCCATCGGACCGTTCCAGACAACCGTCTTCGCGTTTTTCAGTTCCTGAGCATACTGGGCAGACGTGGCGGGGCCGATGTCAAAGCCTTCAAACGTATCGGGAATCTCACCAGCTTTGACAACCACTTTATTGCAGTCACCCTTGAAGGCGTCACCGCAGTGAGTGTCCACTGGCAGAACCAGTTTGCTTCCGCCAATTTGAATGAGTTCCTTTGCCAGTTCGACCTTGTCCAGTTCCACGCGACTCTTGCCGACCTTGCCACCCTTCGCCAGCGAAAATGTGTAGGCCATCGCGCCGCCGATCAACACTTTGTCACAGATCCCCAGGAGGTTCTTGATGACATTAATTTTGTCGGAGACCTTGGCTCCCCCCAGGATTGCGATGAAAGGTCTTTGGGGATTGGCGATTGCGTCTGACAGATATTGAATTTCCTTCTGCACCAGAAATCCGACGACCCGCGGTTTGCCGACCATCGCCTGCGGCACAGCGACCATGGAGGCATCGGTGCGGTGGCATGTTCCGAAGGCATCGTTGCAGTAGATGTCCGCGAATCCGGCAAGCTTCGCTGCGAACGCCGCATCGCCCTTCTTTTCGCCTTTGTAGAATCGCAGGTTTTCCAGAACCAGCACGCCGCCGTCTTTCAATGCAGCGACTTTGGCGGTGGCGTCAGCATCGACCGCGTCCGTAGCAAAAGCGACTGGCTTTTCGAGCAACGTCGCGAGGACATCCGCAGCGGGCTTCAGACTTTCCTTGGAATTGTCCTGACCAGGTTCAGGTCGGCCCAGGTGACTGCACAGAATCACTCTGCCGCCACGGTCGATCACGGACTTGATGGAAGGAATCGCCATGCGGACGCGGCGATCGTCGGTCACATGACCACTGTCATCCAGCGGTACGTTAAAATCGACTCGCATGAGGACCGTTTTGCCGGCAACATTCACATCCGCAATTGATTTCTTGGCCATGTCTCAGTTTCTTGTCGTCTTTGTACGTACTCTGAATAAGCACCGCACCGTCCTCCGGGACGAAGCACTCCAGCCGCATTTTAGCGAACTGGCGTTGTCAGTCACGGCATCCGGTGGAATTCATACTATTGTGACTCTTGTGAGTTTTTGTGGCCAGCATTATTCGTTCAGGTGTTGTTTGCAAGTCTGGGGTTTGCTGGCCAGAGTCATACCAACCCGAAGCGCCAGCGAGGAATTCAGCCGTTTCTGCCTCGCTGGCGCTTCGGGTTGGTATGAAATCAACAGCCAGCAAGGCCGGATGCAGTTATAATGGCCGTGTGTTTCCAAGAATCAGACAAGCAGCCACTGGATTGACCAACCGTGCTGACGAAAGAACATGCGATCGCCCGGTATGATTTTCAGCGGCTGCGGATTCTTCCTTACCGACTGACCTCCGGTGAACATGCGCAGTATCTTTTGTATGCTGAACGCATGCTGGACGTCTATCGCACCGGGTTCGGGCGGCGACGACGGGATCTGCATCGGGATGTGCACCGAATCTTCGAAGACGAAGTCGATTGTCCACTGCGGCGGATCGCTGGCTTCTGCAAATTGCTGGACGATCAATCCACGTACGCCGACGCCGGACGCCGGGAAGCTCCAAAACTGCGCCGTCAGGTTTTTCGGATCGCCGCCAGACATCATCCTCTGGTGGATCAGGCCGACAATCTGTTTGAACATTGTGCGGAAGACGTAAAGGCGTTGATCGCGAAGGAACTGCAACGAGACTGGTGCGACATCCGCGCTGCACTGTTCGCCGACGTGATCGACTTTCACCAGCTGGAATCATTTGCAGGCTATCCGACTCCGCGCGCCCTGCTGTCGCGGTACAACGTGGCTCAGGTTCAGGCGGCACTGTTTTCTGCGGTGTCCATGGACATCGACGTCACGACCGATTTCAAACGCATCCTGCGTGCCGCGAGGCTGGCGAAGCTGATGCACACGATTTCGAGTACCGGGGAAGGCACGTATCATATTCGGCTCGACGGCCCGGCATCCGTGCTGCGGGAGACACGGCGGTATGGCATTCTCATGGCTAAGTTCCTGCCCGCGCTCATCTGCTGCACCGGCTGGAAAATGCACGCGGTGGTGGAAACCCGGACTCGCTGGAAACTGGCCCTGGACATGACCGATCGCGATGGCTTGCAGAGTCACCTGCCGCCGGATTCGGAATTTGATTCATCGATCGAAGCGGACTTCGCCGAAAAATGGGGCGATGAAGTGCGTGACGGCTGGACCCTGGAACGCGAAGCCGAAGTGCTGCATGCCGGCCAGAAAACATTTGTTCCCGACTTCGTGTTTCGACACGACGACGGCAGAACGGTGCTGATGGAAATCGTCGGTTTCTGGACTCCGGAATACATCGACGCGCGCCTGAAGACGCTCGAAGTATTTCGGGACACTCCGATCCTGCTGGCCATTCATGAATCCACGTCGCACCACTTTGCTGCCAGTCCTGCAGCGACAAACATCGTCACCTACAAGACGGTGCTGCTGTTGAAGCCCGTGCTGGAAGCGCTGGCAAACTTACGCGAATAGTCGCAGGAGGCACACAGCCGTTTTGAGCACGGTCGCTTTGTTGTTGTCTGCGGCCTGAGTATGCTCCAGGGGAAATCTCTTCATCATGGAGTGTCCGTGGATGTCCGACGTCACCCAAATCCTTTCGCAAATTGAATCGGGCGATCCGGGGGCAGCCGAACAGCTATTGCCGCTGGTGTATGCCGAGTTGCGAAGGCTGGCGGCAGCACGGATGGCGAATGAGCGATCGGATCACACTCTGCAAGCCACGGCGCTGGTGCATGAAGCGTATGTGCGGCTGGTGGACGTGGAGAAGGCGCAGCACTTTCATAGCCGCGGGCATTTCTTTTCGGCTGCAGCCGAAGCCATGCGGCGGATTCTGGTCGATAACGCAAGACGGAAGGCGACTCAGAAACATGGCGGGGACCATGAACGCCAGGAGTTTAATGAGCATTCGATCGCCGAATCGGCGCGACCCAAAGAAGTCATGGCGGTTCACGCGGCGCTGGATGGATTGGCTGCGGATGACAACCTCGCCGCCGAACTGGTCAAACTGCATTACTTCAGCGGATTTTCACTGGAAGAGACGGCACAGCTGATGAACCTGTCACGCGCCACGGCTTATCGGTTGTGGACCTACGCACGAGCCTGGCTACGGGCTTCGCTCCTGGACGAAATCGGTGGAAAAGACCAGGAAACCTGAACTTCTGAGACAATTTCGGTCGGATTCTCGCACAGAACAGTGATGAGTTGGCGACGCACGACTCACAGTTTA
>JANOUN010001325.1:0-8129 GCA_031416875.1 Planctomycetota bacterium
TTCTCCCGCAGAATTGGGGTGGTTTGTTGATCCGGTTTTTGTTCCGTCACCACGCCTGGCATGTCCGAAGGGTTTTGCCGCAACGCGGCGCAATGCGAAAGCCTGGGGCGTTGCCCTGCACCCCAATTCCCGCCTACAGTATGATCTGTTGAGACCGTTTAATCCATACGCTCAGAATCATGCCCGTGTCTGTCCAGATCTCAAATCTCGATCCCGCTCTCAACGTCCTCCGCACTTTGGCAGCGTTTGAGGCTGCACGATTTGTGTTGCTCTTTGACAGCGCCGCGCGACATCGGGAACGCGACGCGCGCTACACGATACTCACCGCTGATCCGATTGCCGTGACGCGGATTGACAAAGCCGTGCTCGGCGATGATCCATTTCGCGTACTCCGAGCGTGGCAGAAACTTCTCCCCGCGCTGTCCGACGAACAACGCGCAACGCTGCCGCCATTTTGCGGCGGAATCGCGGGCCTGTTCTCGTACGAACTGGGTCAGGCTTTCGAGAGAATTCCAAATCCCGCGATCGATGATTTCAAAACGCCGGCATTGCTGGTCGGACTGTTCGATTGGGCCATCGTCTGGGATCACATCGCAGGCACCGTTCGTCGTTACGTGTTGCAACTTCAGGACGCTCAGTCGCGGCCACCGGCAATGCCGCACTTTGACCGAGCCGCATGGATTGACGAACGTCTGCAGCGTGACATCAATCACAATCCGGCATCCGCAGCCGTTTCGGATTTGCAGTCAGTCATGATCACTGAACGGCATCATCGGATCGAACCTACCTCCGGAATTTTTTCCGATTTCACCCGCGATCAATACACCACCGCAGTTGCCCGAGTCATCGAATACATCCGGGCTGGCGACATCTTTCAGGCCAACCTGTCGCAGCGACTCATGGCGCCGTGGTCCGGAACGGCCACCCAACTCTACGCCAGCATCCGCACGAATAACCCCGCACCGTTCTGCGGCCTGCTGAAGGCCGATGATTTTTCAGTCGTCAGCGCGTCACCGGAACGATTTCTGAAAGTCGATCGTTTCAAGCATGTGGAAACTCGCCCGATCAAAGGCACTCGCCGCCGACCGCTTTCCCCGATCGCCGACCTGTATGCCAGTGATGAACTTTCGACGAGCGAAAAGGACCGAGCGGAGAATGTCATGATCGTTGATCTGCTGCGGAACGACATTTCCAGGTCATGTAAGCCCGGAACAGTTCGCGTCACAGGACTCTGCGAAGTCGAACGCTTTGAAACGGTTCTGCATCTGGTCTCAACCGTCGTGGGAACCCTGCGCGACGACTGCGATGTCTGGGACCTGATGGCCGGTTGCTTTCCCGGCGGCTCGATCACCGGTGCTCCCAAAATCCGCGCGATGGAAATCATCGCGGAAATGGAACCAACGGTTCGTGGAGCCTACTGCGGAAGTCTGTTCTTCTTCGGACCCTGTGGCGACTTCGACAGCAGCATTCTCATTCGCACATTCACGCTCAAACATGGCTGGGTCCAGTTCCCCGTCGGGGGAGGCATCGTCGCCGACTCCGACCCTCTTGACGAATACCGCGAGACCCTCCACAAAGCCTCCGGCATGATCCGCTCCCTGCGGACGACTTAAGGCTGTGCAGAACAACCCGAGCACGTCCAGGAGTCCGTCCAGATACTCCAGGACCGTGAGCCGCAAGGCGCTAGCCGCGGGTAATTGATCAGCAAAAACCGGCGGCTAGCGCCTTGCCGCTCACAAGAACAGCGGTATTCAGACAGGCGTCTTGTCCCCGACATCTGGCTGGCACCGACATCTCCGAGAGGAGCAAACTCAGCTGCCTTTTGCGATTTCGACGACCGTCGCGCCAGGGTCATTCAGCCAGATCGGCCAGCGCGGGCTGCAGGCGGTCCATGTGCCGGAGCAATTGTTCGAACATCTCCTGAGCTGCATTCAGGTGGTTTTCGCGGCCCATGGTTTCGAGGGCCTGGGCTGCAGCCAGGGCAGGCGAGTCGCCGAAATTTCCGATGGAACCCTTGAACGTGTGCGCCGCGCGACGCAACTTCTCTGGATCGTTTTCCAGGATCGCCCTGCGGATCGCCTCAAGGTATTGCGGGCATTCTTGCGTAAACAGGTCCCGAATCTCTTTCAGCAGTCCAGCGTCGCCACCCACCCGCGCAAGCACTGCGGCACGGTCGAACATCAGGGGTGATTCGGAGACAATCGCGGTCCTGGAATTTGGGTGGGGTGAATCGCGGGTTGGCTTGGCCGCATAAGCTTCAACCGCCTCAAGCAGACTCTCGGCCTGCAGGGGTTTGGACACATAGGCATCCATGCCGGCCGCCAGACATCGCTCGCGATCTCCCTTCAGGGCATGCGCAGTCATAGCGATGATGGGGACGTGTCCGCCCAGCGCCGACTCTTTCTGTCGGATCAGTGCCGTGGCTTCAAAGCCATCCAGTTCCGGCATCTGGATGTCCATCAGCACCACATCGAACTGCCGCTGCTCCAACGCATCGACGGCCTCGCGACCGTTTGCGGCCACAGTGACGGCGTGTCCTCTTTTCTCCAGCAGCCGCACGGCCAGCTTCTGATTCACGAGGTTGTCTTCCGCAAGCAGAATCTTCATTCGCTGTGGACACGGTTCCAGAGTGTGATCTGTCCGCAGCGGCAGCGCTGATTCTGGTTTGCGAGATGTGCCCATGACGGACACCATCGCGTCCCACAGGGCCGACTGCCGGATCGGCTTGCTCAGGTAGGCCGCCACTCCCAATTCGCGGCAGCGAATGGCGTCACCATGATGATCGGCCGAGGAGAGCATCATCAGCGTGTGGCCCACCAGCACGGGATGCTGCCGAATCTGCTCGGCGACCATGAACCCGTCCATGGCAGGCATCATTGCGTCAAGCAATACCAGCGCATAGGGTTCGCCGGCGTTCCAGGCTCGCTCCAGGGCCACCAACGCTTCCGATTCACTCCGCCGAGCGTCCCTGAATCCCCGACGATGCGCGACCATCGCGAAGACATCTCCAGTTTATCCCGGACAAGGAAGGAGCCCGCTTGCAGCAGGAATCCGTGGTCGAACAGGTCCGGCACGGAAGCTCCTGAGAATTTTGTGATCGAGCGAAAATAGTATTCGGACAGCACACTCATGCCCTGATACTTGAAATTTGCATCGACCGAATAAAGGAGTTCGTCAAATTCGGTCGCTGCGGCCGGAAGTACGCTGGCCAGCGTGGCACCCATATCGACCACGCGAGGCACGGAAAACTCGCGCAGGCCGTCCTCCTGGTCAGCGATGTGTATGCGAACGCGGCACCCACTCGCACGGCCGGTCGATCGTGACAGCTCAGATCCGGTTCGCCGTCCCGGCCGTAGTCGCCGATCAGATCCGAAGTCACTCGAACGGCCGTGGCAAAGTTGCGATCCAGTTCACCCGCGCGACCGGGTACGAAACGCTGAGTCTGAAACCCATTCATAAGTGCAGCCTCCCAGCTCACTGGCCGAGGCAGAGCATCCGTTGTTCCAAACACTCCCACGCCGATGCTGCGGTTGAGATCGAAGAATTCGCTGGCCATCGCCCGATCAACAAACTGCAGGTTGAAACCGCTCTCCTGACGTGCGCGGTGAAAGGGCACTTTCCACTTGCCGGCCTTGATTCCGAATGTTCCCGGCGAGCAGTCCCACAGAGCATGCCCCGCGTCAAAGGTCACATACCCATCCAGCAGGTCCAGACCCTCGGTCTCATCGCTGTCCGCATCAACCTTGATGTGATACGCGAGGTCCGGCGTATAGACATTGCCGGTCAGAATCAGAAAGAAACGCTCGAACTCGAAGTTGTTCTCGTCACGGGTGGTCCCCTCTGAGTTGAAATACGAGTGTCGCAGTTGCGTTCGCACGTTGACCTTCATGGTGAACGGCGAATCTTTCGCTCCGATCTTCACGCCGCCGGGACTGGTGACGAAAAAACCGTCCGCATAGCCGTACTGCAACCCGCGAGGCTCCGGGGAATCGGAGCTGGCAGCCGGCAGAGCCTGATCCGCGGTTTTGGCCACCTCTGCCACTGCCACTTCCGGCAGCTTCTTACCATAAAAGCTCTGCCGAAGTTCATCGAGCTGTGTTTGCTGAAACTCTGTCTGCCACTGCAACTGCTGAATCACCTGCTGCTGTTCCGCCATTTCCCGGTGAAGCTGCTCCCATTCCTCCGACACCGGTTCCTGGGCTCTCAATGAGTCACCTGGGTGCGTCAGGAAAACGACGAAGAATGCCAGCAGTGCCAGAGCCTGCGCCGAATTCAGCTTGTTGGATCGACTCTGACGGCAGTGGTGCATGGCTCCTCCATGAAGCAAAAAGTCGCACATCCGCGACCAGTCCGACGCGCCTCCGCACGCCATACGAGTGGTGCACTGGCAGACATGGGGAAGGTACGAGCCCCCGTCACGTGCGCCACCTATTCGCTCACAAGTGTTTCATTCGGCGCGAAGCTTTGCCGAAGATGAAGACTTTGTGGATTGCGAAGCATTCTCGGGCGAGGAACAAGGTTCGAAACCCTTCAATTCTCGTAACATCGGCAAAGTTTGCCGTCATTCGGCTGCCTTCAGGCAGCACTTTTTGTACTTCCTGCCGCTGCCGCAGGGGCAGGGATCGTTGCGACCGACTTTGGAGTCAGCCGTTCGGATGGTCTCGACCGGAGCGGGATTATAGTAATCCTCCGGATCCTGCTGTGCCTGCTCGGCCAGTCGCATCTGGCGAATTGATTCAAGGCCGCTTACGTATTCAATCGCACTATCCAGATCGAGACCAGGAGGAAGCAGGAGGGGATCCCGTTCGTCGAAACCATCCTCATCGCCGTCTTCTTCGAAATCCTCGGGGTGATACCCTTCAGACTCATCGTCTCTGTCTGCCTGCCACGACCGCACCTCGATCACGGAGTTTTCAATCCGCCTGAAGCGACGTCGATTCTCCATTTCCTCCCTGAAATCAGCGTCTGATTCCTCGAGCCAGTCGTCCACTTCTTCCTCGCAAAGCCGGTATTCGTCGATACAGTCCTGACCAAAGGCGCGCCGAATATCGTCGTCGGCTTCTTTGGCCTCCAGGTCGAGCAGGACCAGGACAATGGTCGTCGTCAGAGCCTCGTCAGAATCCTCAATCGCCTGATTCATCCAGGATCGAAGGTACTCAATCGCCGCTTCCCGGGAGAGCTTGCCTTCGATGATCATCCAGTAAACCCCATCGACGAGTTCGGTTCGAACTTCTTCATCGACATTCGGATCCGCCGCCAGCCTGCGAATCACGTCGGGATTGTCAGCCAGACGTCCGACAATCTGGTCAAGGTAACTCTCGATCAGTTGCGTGAACCGACTCACAACTTCGGGATTCCGATGGCAGACGCCTTCAAGAATGACGGGCAGTGCATCTGCGAAATCGAACTCCGTCAGCAGCACAGCGGCAATGTCGTGAGCGTCAGAGTGCAGCCATTCCTCATCAGTTTCATCATCGTGAAATGTCGCCGCCTCTTTCAGGATCTGAATCAGCTTTGGCGTGGACTCTGCACGGTGCCGGCGCAACCATCGAACTGCCGAAATAACCTCGTTCAGATAGATCCGTTCTCGAATCCGTCCGATCGCTTCATCAACGTCCTGCGGCGGGCATTCATCCACAAAAATTCGCGGCAGACGCTGGAAATATTCCACTGGATCACCGATTCGGTTCCGGCGAAACTCTTCCGCTTTGCGCTCGAAGTGTTCGTCCGCGTGAGCAAACGCCTCCTGGCAGGCGCTTGGATCAATGATGGATCGGTCGATGGGCTCTCGCTCGAAGATTCCCATGACAAGTTCTTCAGTGCCCGGCGCGGCCAGATCAGTGAGAGCGACGACCATCGAAGCAAGCACTTCCCGATCGGTCGCCGCAGTGAATTCCGCGACTCGTTGCAGAAGCAGGCGGGCCGCTTCGTCTCGCGACGATTTTCCCTCAGCGACCAAACCGAAGAGCCCTTCAATAAGCGCCCGATGGTACACTGATTCACAGCCCGGATGTTCCATCTCATCGATGACGGTTTCCACACTGTCTGCCAGCTGGGCCACAACATGCGGCAGAGTTTCCGTCACCATTTCGCCGAAGAGCGGCAGATCAGCGAAATCGTCGTCGCGAAACAAATCCAGGATTTCCGGCAGCGCGTCTCGTGCATCGATTACCGTCAGCAGCATCACCGCAAGGCGATGAGAATCATGCGCCGGCGGATTACCGTTCGCAGAGTCCTCAGCGGCATCCACGATTTCCTGCATGAGCGCCGGTACGATTTCTGCTCCATACGCGACAGCAGCTCGAAGCGCTGCCACCGGGGCTTCATCATCGCAATATTGCAGCGCCTGAATGACCTGATCGACAGTCATCTGCCGGGTGAGTTCCTTACTTTCATTCGTCTCGGTGGCCATGTTGCAATCTCCGTCCTGCGGTTCGTGATGGTGTCCTGATAAAGTGGGATTCTGGCAGATTGCGGGAGGAATTTCAAAAGTCCACCGGAATTCTGCCCGGCAGTCGCTTTTCGCCGTTTGCGCAGATGACCCGTTTCGAGCTGCGCCGATGCAGAATTTACTGTATTTCAGCTCCAGGGTATCGACTTCAATCGACCATGGTATTCTGGATGTCGGTTATGCGAAGCGAACGAGCCCGAACAAATAATGGCGTCAGGCAAAGATCCGGCTCAGATCCAGAACGAACCCAGGCAGCACAGCCTCATCCGAGACGCTGTTCGGTTCACTGAGGACGACAGGCGGTTCGATCGAACGATAAATGTGTACCTGCTTCAGCAGAGGATCTATCAGCCATCCCAGTCGCACACCGCAGGAGCCGTATTCTTTCATCTTGTCCTGAAGGTCGTTGACTCGATCGGTCTGTGATCGCAGCTCGATAACAAAGTCCGGCGCGATCGGAGGGAACGACTTTCGGTCCTGACTGGACAGGCTCTGCCATCGCGCCGCCTGTATCCAGGAGGCATCCGGAGAACGAAGGGCTCCGTTGGGAAGTCGAAAAAGGGTCGATGAGTCAAAGACGATGCCGCCATAACTCCGAGCCCAGTTGACAAGATCTGCATTAATGTCTGAATTTCGAAGTCACTTTCCCCTCCGGTTGGTGACATGAAAACCATCTCTCCGTCAGCAGTTTGTTCAACCTTCAGTTCCGGGTTATTGGCAATAATTGTCTCGATGGGCTCAATGAGTCGAACGCTCAGCAGAGGAAATCCGCGATCGTCGTTGACGACAGGTTCATACAGGGCAACTGCAGACGTCATGATATGGAATCCGTAAATGCAAACGGCGATTTCGACCGAGCAGAAACAATGAGGCAACTCTTACGTCAGGGAAGTCCATCCTGCAACGAGTATTGTATTCGCGGACCAGCGTGATTGCCAGACGGAACAATGGAATCAGCTGCCAATCAATCACCGCGATTGTCCACGGCCTGTTGTAATCTGCCCGGCGCGGTGCTGTCACTCAACCTGGATCAGGATATGATCCGGCGTCACCTTCTCGGTCCTTCTCTGGCCTGCGGCGAACGCAAAACCGAGACGTCTGGTTCCGCTGGCTGCGAGAACTCAACCTTAGCAACTCGAACGGTCGGATGGAACAAGGCCCAACTCTTCAACATCGGCAATGATCCGTACGAAAAGTCTGACATGGCAGACAGCATGCCGGACATCATCACGTCATCATCGTTCCACCACAGACATCCTGCAACCGACTTCGGCGAAGTCGGCCTACGACAAATGCCTTACGCTTCGGCTCGGTGAGTTTTCACCGCCCTCAGCCCACTCCGCTCAACCCTGAACCTCACTCCGCGCTCGCTGTCCGCACGCGCGAAGTCATAGCGTTATTTGTTACACGTTGCCTAATTCGGGTTCAACGACAAATGAAGTGCGCCGTGGTGAATTGTGTCCAACCAAATTGCAGGTACGTAAGCCTGAAAGGCTTCTGGAATACAGCCTGGGGCATGTGAGGTCGCTCCCGCGACAAACGCCGCCCCAGGTCAGGATGCATAGTGTGTTTGTACCCTGAAAGGGCTCCAGAATCGCGATTCCCCGGCCCTTTCAGGGCGTTTCTGATCACGATGCCGATTTCCTGGGCCGTTGGCCCAGGCTGGATTCCGTCGCCC
>JANOUN010001326.1:0-4384 GCA_031416875.1 Planctomycetota bacterium
AGGCGTGGCTCATTCCTCTGATGCTGGTGTCGCTCGCGCCGGGAATTCTGAGTCTGATGCCGGGTGTGCATCTCACCGTCGGACTGGCTCTTGTACCGCTGGTCAACATCGTCCTGCTGGGCCGCGAAGTATTTCAGGGAACCGCCGCGACACATCTGTATGCGGTGACGCTGCTGTCGACACTTGTGTACACCATACTGGCGTTACGAGTGGCGGCGAGTGTCTTTGGAAGCGACACGGTGTTATTCGGCAGTTCCGCAGGATTGTCGGCGTTCGCGAAACGGCCCGGCAAAATCCGTTCGCAGATTCCAATGCAGATCGGCATCGGCTGGCTGCTGCTGTTGGTGCCCCTGTTTCTGGTATTGTCCGGCCTTCGAAGCCGGGTTGTGGCACTGGAGAATTTGTCCGGGCAGTTGTTGCTTTCCGGAATGCTGACAATTCTCCTGTTCGCGGTGATTCCGGCAGCAATCACGAAATGGATTCATGCATCCGGAGTCAAAGTCTTCGCCCTGCACAGATTTCACATTGCGACATTGATCGGAGCGGCATTGCTGGGTTGCACGATGTGGACGATCGCGTATCAGGTTCTGGTTTTTTCAAAGGCCCCGCTGCAATGGATGGAGATCCTGAACAACACAAAACTCAAGGAGCTGGCCGAACGCCTGACGTCTGAAACGCCGTTCCTGATTCGCATCGTCACGCTCGCGCTGATCCCGGCAGTTTGCGAAGAATTGTTCTTTCGCGGGTTTCTGCTCAGTACGCTTCTGAAGAACACAGGGGCGTGGCTGCGACCGCTGCTGATCAGCACATTCGTCTTCGCCGCGTTTCATGTGATCGTCGATCAGTCACTGACGCTGGAACGTTTTCCCGCAACGTTCCTCCTCGGTTTGGTGTTGTGCGGGATCCGACTCTCCAGCGGCAGCATTTTTCCCGGCATCGTGATGCACGCGCTGAGCAATGGATTGCTGCTGTCACTCAAAGAACTGGATCCGGTGTTTCAATTCATCGGCTTGAATCTGAATGTTGAAAATAAGTCCTCGCTCCCAGCCTGGTTCCTGGCCACATCGGTCCTGATCAGCTGCACCGGAGTGTGTCTGGTCTGGCTGGGACGAAAACCCAGTGGCGAATAACGGTAATCTTCGCCACAGGATTTCCTTCGGCAGGACGGGCCCCCATGTGTTCAGTGCCAAAGGCACACCATGTGACAGCCCAGGGCAACGCCCTGGGAAAATGCGAAACGAATGTCCCAAGCCCCAACGGGGCGAAAGGATCGTGTCTCCTCCTCACGCCCTTTCAGGGCTTTCCTGCTGGAGATTGTCGGTTTCCTGGGGCGTTGCCCCAGGCTTTCACATTGTGCCGCGTTGCGGCAAAACCGTTAGGACACGCCATGCGTGGTGACGGAACAAAAACCAGATCAACAAACTGCCCCAATCAACGTAACCTTTGCGCAGCCCAAACCCGTCCTGTGTAAGAAGTGACCATCTCGGACTGAACGCGTCCCCTTACGGATTTGCGTTCTCCGCGTCCGTCCACGTGTCGGTGCGGAATGGTGACGCTGGCAGATCGGCGCCGTTGTTGAGATTGGGCTCAGCCAGTTGGTGCCAGCCGAAGCGGACAGCTGCGGGTTGACACCTGCCACGCGACGCCGCAAGGAGGTCTGCAAAAGTGCATCGCCAATTGCATCGTCCTACTTTGTCAGAATCCCACCAATGAGCGAATGCGCGCCAGCCATGCGGGAATTGGATGCCGCGGATACTGCCGTAAGGACCTTGACGATACAATCACATGTCGCCCTCACAAAGCGATGCCGTTATCGGTCCCCGCACGTTTCTGGGCACCAATTGGATTCTGTTCGCAAATGGTAGAAGGCCTGAATGAGCATGTTCATTCAAAATACAGTCCGCAGATTCGCGGGGATCTGTCTGATTGCCGTGTTTTCGGTTCTCACGGGGTCCTCAGCGTTCGCTGATGACATCATGTTTGAACGCGATATTCGTCCGATTCTCAGAGCCCACTGCTTTGATTGTCATGGAGCGACCGAGGAACCCAAAGGTAGCCTCGACCTGCGGCAGGTCCGGCGGATGCAGAAGGGCGGCGAATCGGGAGCGGCGATTGTTCCCGGCAAGGTCGATGAGAGTCTGTTGCTCGAACGAGTCCGTTCGGGAGAAATGCCGCCCGGCGAAATGAAGTTGACTCCAAAGGAGACAGAGACGCTCACACAGTGGATCGCAGGTGGAGCCAGAACCGCTCGGCCCGAACCAGACACCATTCCTCCGGGACTTGGAATCACTCCGGAAGAACGAGCCTTCTGGTCGTTTCAACCGATTCATCGGCCCGTCGAACCCGCTGTTCGCGATGAGGCTCGGAGCCGCATTCGAAATCCGATTGATGCGTTTCTGCTCGCTCGCATGCCGGAAGGTCTGACGTTTGCCGATGACACTGATCGACACACGCTGATTCTGCGAACTCACTTTGATCTGACGGGACTGCCTCCTTCGGCCGAGCTGCTTCAGCAGTGGATGAACGATCCTTCGGAAGACTGGTACGCCCGGCTGATTGTGTCACTGCTCGCTTCTCCCAACTATGGCGAGCGCTGGGCGAGGCACTGGCTGGATGTAGCTGGCTACGCGGATTCCGATGGCTACACCGTCAGCGATCCCGAACGACCCTGGGCATGGAAGTATCGCGATTACGTAATTCGATCGTTCAACGCTGACAAGCCGTTTGACCGGTTCCTCACCGAACAGCTGGCCGGTGATGAACTCGCGGGGCCTCAGCAGGGCGATCTCACTGCCGAACAAATCGAATTGCTTTCCGCAACCGGCTACCTTCGCATGGCGGCGGACGGAACGGGCAGTGGCGAAGACAATCCGACGGGCCGCAATCAGACGATCGGCGACACGCTTAAAATCGTCAGCACGTCACTGCTGGGTCTCAGCGTCGGCTGTGCTCAGTGCCACGACCATCGCTATGACCCGATTCCGCAAACCGATTACTACGCCCTCCGAGCCATCTTTGCCCCGGCCATGGACTGGCAGAACTGGCGAGTTCCTTCGCAGCGCATGATGTCCCTGTACACAGAAGCCGATCGACAGAAAGCCGCAGCAGCCAGCGCCGAAGCGGCTACGATCAGCACTGAACGTGCCGCGAAACAGGCAGAATACATGGCACAGGCGCTGGCAAAGGAGCTGCAGAAATATGATGAGCCGCTGCGTGCCTCACTGAAAGAAGCCTACGAAACGGAAGCCGGAAAACGTACGCCCGAACAAACGGATCTGCTCAAAAAATATCCGAGCGTCAACATTTCTCCTGGCGTGTTGTATCAGTATCTGCCGGAAGCGGCTGAGGATCTTAAGAAGTATGACGCACGAATTGCCGAGGCCAACGGAAAACGACCTCCGGAAGAATTCCTGGCTGTGCTGACGGAACCCGCCGGGCATCTTCCGGAGACACACTTGTTCCATCGTGGAGAATTTCAGCAGCCTCTCGCTGTGGTTCCGCCCGCCGCATTAACCGTGGCCTGTTCGGAAGACGCCCGCGTGGAATTCCCGGTGGACGATCCTTCACTGCCAACCTCGGGGCGACGTCTGGCATTCGCGAAGTGGCTGACCAGTCGTGACAATCCGCTCGTGGCAAGAGTCCTCGTGAACCGGATCTGGCTGCATCACTTCGGCAAAGGTCTGGTCCCGACGCCGGCGGACTTCGGTCGCCTCGGCGTGCCGCCGACTCATCCGGAACTGCTCGACTGGCTGGCTGATGAATTCATGCAGAACGGCTGGAGCGTCAAGCATCTGCATCGCATCATTCTCTCATCCTCGGCATGGCGTCAGTCGTCTCGCCGAGCCGCCATGCACAATTCGCTGGATCCTGACAATCAGTTCTATTCGCGTCAGTCGATCACTCGTCTCGATGCAGAGCTGGTGCGAGACCGCTTCCTGGCCGCGACCGGGCGCCTGAATCCACAACAGTTTGGTGCTCCGGCTCCCATCACCGAAGACGACGCGGGCCAGGTCGTGATCGATGACAATGAGACTCGCCGAAGCATGTACATCAAGGTTCGGCGATCACAGCCAGTCGCCATGCTGCAGTCCTTTGACGCTCCGGTCATGGAAGTGAACTGCGAGCGTCGCCCGGTTTCCACGGTGGCCACGCAGTCATTGATGCTGATGAATTCCGGCTCCATTCTGAATCATGCGGCGAAACTGGCGGAACGATGTCGGGCCGAGGGCATTCCAGTTTCGGACGATCAGCTGGCCAGCCTGCCGACTCTTCCTGCGCCACCGCACGACTCGTGGCAGTATGGCTACGGAGCGTTCAATGAAACGACAAAACAGACCGAATCATTTACACCATTGACTCACTTCACCGGATCGCAGTGGCAGGC
>JANOUN010001327.1:0-2097 GCA_031416875.1 Planctomycetota bacterium
AATCAGCGTCGTATGGTCGAGACGACCTGCCGCTGGTATCCAAGGTGGTGAACATGGCGTACGTCTGGATCTGGGATCAGGATGGTTCTGCCTTCGTGATTCCGGCTGTGGACTAATGGAATGAATAACCCGCCGATCGGATGCAGTCCGGTCGGCCAAATGTCAGGAGGACAAAGCCATGACACTTACTGTTATTGGAGGTCGGTTCAATGTCGGACAGCTTGTGATCACGCGTGGAGCGTGTGACGAGCTGCCGCAGGAGGAAGTGTGGCACAATCTGGTCCGCCATATGAAAGGCGACTGGGGCGAGCTGGAAGAGTTTGACCGGGAACAGAACGAGCGTGCCGTGGGTCACGGCGGGCGTCTGATGTCCCGGTACTCAACACGCAGCGGTGCCGTGTTCTGGATCATTACGGAGCACGACCGCTCTTATACGACCATCCTGTTGCCGATGGAGTACTGATTCTTCGGGATCGGTTTTTGACGCAGGTTTTATACCTTTTTTTGTCGGCTGTTTCGTCAGCCGACACTCCTTCGGAGTGCTTCGCCCGGATTGCATTGCAATGCGGGAGGGGCACGATGGACCGCGCATCGTTTCTCTCATACAGAAACTGCGGAACAACAAGGAGAAGTAATGGACGAGCAACAACAATCAAAGCGACCTTATCCACCAGCAGAGTTCTGGAGAGCATTACTGGCTTTCCGAAACCACGCCTTCATCAAGCTGCTTGATGACTACCTGGTTTTTGATCCGGACCAGTGGTTTACGGAAGGCACATTTCGGAACTCTGTCGATGTCGTCGACTGCTACATCGATGCCGCTCTCAATGAGGGATGGATGGACGACAACATGGAAAAGCCGCTTTGATAAACAGGTATGGAGAGATGAGCAGATCTCTCCATGCCTCCTTTTTCTCTATGCATTCAATCGCAAGTGAATGGCAGATTTTGAAATGAATCCTACAGCGAATCCAACGCATTTACGGTCAAACGATCCAAAGCCGATGGAAATCGTCGGAGCCGGGCGGTTGATTGCCACCATCTGGAAGCTTGGCGGTGAACACACAGTCTGGCGCTATCGCTTCAACCTTGTCCGCCAAACATCTGACAGCGGGATCGTTTCCGATTTCTTCCAGCCGGCTGACCTCATCCACTTTATCAAACTGATTCAGCTACTGGCCGCTGTGATTGCGGACGATGGATGTCTCACACAGGGCGAACGAACAACGCTCAGGAATCTTGCCGCACAACCGCGAAATTCGCGATCATCGGATAATCATTGATTTCTATGACGCGCACTTCATTTGTCGATGAACCTCTTTTCCGTTTGAAATCAGCCCACATGTTTCTCTGACGAGACGACTGACAAGTTTCTGCATGCCAGAATGACGACTATCAGCGCAGCAACCATCATGTACCATGCGTAATGCCGGCTCTCTGAACCCGGAACCCACAGTATTTCAATGAACCCAGGGGAGGCGTGGTGCATTAAGTATGCTCGCATGATGTCCAGTGCATTGTAAAACACGTGAAAGGCTATTGCCGGAAAAATGCTTCTGCAATTCAAGGTGATTATTGCCAGTGGAACCCCCAACAATGCCGCGTTAAATGCGTACTGAGGTACCACGTGCATTGCTCCGAACAATAAGCTTGAAAACACGACTGCAAGGAATGGTCGTTGTCGGCTTTGGAATCCGGATAGAATGAACCCGCGAAATGCGAGTTCTTCACAGAGCCCCGGAATCAAAGCGAACGCCGCCAGATATGCCGCCAGTGAGCAATGCTCCTGATCCAGCAGCTGCAGCACGGCAGGCACGCCAGTGGGAAGAGGAGGAAACCATGGACGAATGGCCCACGTCAATTCAAACATCAGTGGATGAATTCCGGCCGCGAGCATCATCGACCAGAAAACGAATCCTGGTCGCACACGATGCAGCTTCAGCGTTTTGCGAAATTGCGAAGTGAACAGCCATG
Source organism: Planctomycetota bacterium (assembly GCA_031416875.1). GTDB lineage: Bacteria > Planctomycetota > Planctomycetia > Planctomycetales > Planctomycetaceae > SXXK01. The sequence goes on from JANOUN010001327.1 coordinate 1,975, forward strand.
CCAGCAGCAAGGGGGGAACGGCCAACGACAGGACCTGCTGTCCGGACATCAGCAACTGCCATATCCCGGGATCATGCTGACCCTGCTCCTGCCCTACGTGGCCCACCTCGCCCTCGAGCTCCC
>JANOUN010001328.1:0-2782 GCA_031416875.1 Planctomycetota bacterium
GTCCGTTCCTGTCAGTTCAGATTTGCTATGAACTGGGAATTGATCCTCATGTTCGCGCTGGTGAATTGACTGAAGACGAAGTCAGTCGGATCACAAATCACCTGGGCAAGAACTACACCGTCGAAGGTCCGCTGCGCCGTAAGGTACAGCAGGAAATCGGCCGGTTGAGGGAGATTCAGTGTTATCGTGGAGTTCGCCATCGCAAGGGGCTGCCTGTGCGTGGTCAGCGAACCAAGACGAACGCGCGGACCAGGAAGGGTCGCAAGAAGACTGTGGCAGGGAAGAAGGGCGTGAAGGATGCCAAGCGTTAGTTGATTCGGGCAGGCGGTTGCTGGTTTTTGCGTTTGGTCTTTTCTGGTTCAGTGAGAGAGTTGCGTGGCTAAAGTCAAGAAGAAAAAAATTCGTCGTAATGTCAACAAGGGCATCGTCTACATCAAGGCGACCTTTAACAATACGATTGTGACGATGACGGATGTAACCGGCGACGTGATCTGCTGGGCAACCGCAGGAACCGTCGGTTTCAAAGGGTCTCGTAAGAGCACTCCGTTTGCTGCACAGCGTGCCGCAGAGACTGTCGCCGAGAAGGCAGCCAAGGTGGGTGTGCGTGAACTGGAAATCCGCGTCAAGGGGCCGGGCGCAGGTCGGGAAAGTGCAATTACCGGACTGCAGGCGTCGGGCATGGCAATTAAGTCAATCGAAGATATTACGCCGCTGCCGCACAATGGTTGTCGGCCACCTAAGCGCCGCCGCGTGTGAGCACGGCTGGGTCGCTTTTTTGTTTTGATCAGAATCCTGGTGGGGGCGGAAATGAGAATTCGTTGGCGTGGGCTTGAACTGCCAAGTCGAGTAGCAGTTGATCGTGATACACGGACGGGAACATACGGCAAATTTGTGGCTGAACCTTTTGAACGAGGATTCGGGGCCACTATTGGAAATAGTCTGCGGCGCATTCTGCTTTCCAGCCTTGAGGGCTCAGCAGTCACGCGAGCAAGAATTCAGGGCGTTCAGCATGAATTCACGACGATCCCCGGCGTGGTGGAAGATGTCACGGACATTTGTCTGAATCTGAAATCGCTGGTGATCAAGAATCACAGCTCATCCAGCAAGACACTGCGAATTGAAAAGAATACGCGGGGTGTTGTCACCGGTGCGGATGTGATCTGTGATGATCAGGTGGAAGTCATCAACCGCGATCTCGTGATTGCGACAATGACGGACGATGTCCCGTTTCATATTGAAATGACCGTGGAGAACGGTCGTGGTTATGTGGCTGCCACCGAACAGTATCAGCACGAACCGGAAGTCGGAATTATTCCGCTTGACGCGGCATTTTCTCCGGTCAGCCGAGTGCGGCATCACATCGAAGAAACTCGAGTGGGCCAGCGTACGAACTACGACAAACTGAACCTGGAACTCTGGACAAACGGAACGATTACCCCGGAAATGGCTCTGGTTGAAGCGGCCAAAATCCTGCGTAAGCATTTGAACTGTTTCATTACGTTCCGTGAACCTGGACCGGAATCCGGACCAGAAGGCGGTCTGCGCGGGATGATGGAAGCGACAGGTTATTCGCCTGTTGATATGGAACTGGAAGAGAAACTGAACAAGAGTCTGGCAGAACTGAATCTTTCGGTTCGAGCCACAAACTGCCTTGAGTCAGTGGGTATTAACACAGTTCGGGACCTTGTGGTTCGCACTGAAGACGAATTGCTGCAGGTCCGGAACTTTGGTGAGACAACTCTGGACGAAGTTCGTGAACGTCTGGGTGGAATTGATTTGCGACTGGGAATGCGGTTGCCGAATCAGCAGTTAAAGTAACGAGAAATTATGTCGGTTCGAGGCGGCTCGAACGAGATTCGCATTGGCGTTTATAGTGGGTAAGTGTCTGACATGAGACACCGTGTTGCTGGACGAAAACTGGGTCGAAACGCTTCACATCGCAAAGCGATGTTTCGCAATATGGCCACCAGTCTGATCGGGACTGTACGAATCGAAGAAGGTGTCAAAGGACAGCCTAAGGTTGCCGGACGCATCGTCACGACTGTGCCAAAAGCGAAAGAGCTTCGTCCGATCGTTGAAAAACTGATCACGATGGCGCGCAAGGCGCTGAAGATCTCCGAAGCGGCGGCCCAATATGGTACGACGGCTGAACGAGGTACTGATGCATGGAATGAATGGCGTCAGTCGGAGCAAGGGAAGAACTGGGTTAATTCAAACGCCTCAGCTCTGACGCTGCGTCGCCGGGCCTTTTCAGAGCTTCGCGATACGAATGCCGTGAATATACTGTTCGACGATCTGGCAAGACGCTTCGCTGATCGGGACGGTGGTTACACTCGCATCGTTCGGTTGGCGGCGGTTCGCCTCGGCGACGCGGGACAACAGGCAATTATTGAATTCGTCGGCGTGCGCGATCGCGTAAAGTCTCGCAGACGCACAGGGCCTGTCGTGGAAACTGCTGCACAATAAGCGCTGAATGCGACTGGGTAATAACATAAGAAAGCCCCTTGTTCTGCGGGAACAAGGGGTTTTTCATGCGCCGGTGAACTGTTTCCTGTCGCAACCAAAGCCGGTCGGCGATCTGTTTGACCTCCGCCATTGACGCCTGTCATTACTCACATCTTTGAGACCCCATCCACCCTCGGGGACTGTCGTTTCAGTTCACAGAGTCAGAAAATTCGTTTAACGGCGAGCCGCTGGCGCAGGCGACACGCGGCGACGTCGGCTGCGGCTTGCCAGTAAACGATTCTAACGAGAGTCCCCAGGATAAGGCGGGTAATAAACA
>JANOUN010001329.1:0-1774 GCA_031416875.1 Planctomycetota bacterium
CAAGGGGTCACAACATCGAGGGGTCACAGCGTTGAGCGGGGCGTGGCTGCGATCCGCTCAATGCCGGATCACAAGCCTGCTTCCGATTCAACACGCACCTCCATGCATTCGAAACCTAGGTCACACCGGTGGCCTGAAAATAAGTTTTTGTTTCGTCATCTGGATTCTTTTGTTGATTCGAAGGGGAAATCGAAGGGGCGGAAGGGTTTGCGCCCAGGGTCGATACGGGGTTTCATGCAGCAGATCAAACCGGAGCCATCTTGGGCGTCGCACGATGCCTGTTTCTCAGCGCGGATGATGCCCGTTCATTGCGTCAGCGGCCGGGGCACATGGTAGCGTTTGAGTTTGCGGTCGAGTGTCGAGCGCTCGATGCCGAGAATCTCGGAGGCTTTCGATTTGTTCCAGCCGGTGTGTTCCACCGTGGCGCGGACATGCTCCTGCTCTACATCGGCCATGGAGAGTTCACGAATCTCGTCGGAACCGCTGCGATCGGCTGAAAGAGTACTCGGGCGATTGGCGAGGCTGGAGAGCTGAATGTCACTCGCACGCAGCCAGCAGATCGATATCGTCTTTGCTCGCAGGCTCAGAGCATGATGGCTGCGAGTTTCTGTTCGAGCTCGCCGGCCGATACTTTGAATCTGCTGCTTCAGCTTGCTGGGGTCCTGGGACGACCGCCAGCGCTTCCAGATAACGTCGGGTGGCCGCCATGCAGACTTCCCGGTAACGTGGCATTTGGGCGACGCCTTTGCCCATCGGAAACCAGTCTGTCACGATTTCGCCCTTTCGTTTTCCCGATCGACGCACTTTGAATTCACGCGGATCGTTGATCACTGTTTCGATTCGCAGTACGCATCCGAATTTATCGTACATTTTCATCCAGTTCTCTTTCATCCGGTGTTTCACCCGTGCTCCGGGGAAACGCTTCTTTTTCATGTCCGTGACGACCAGGCACGGCTCTCATCCAGGCAGTGCGAAGATCCGTTCAATGCTGGAAAAAAGGCATTATCCGGCGCTACGGTCAGGACTTGGAAAAACTCATCAGGTTGCCGGATTCTTACTGTCGGACTGCGTGATTCGGTGGCAAGGGGCACCGAGGATCTCGTGGATTCACCCATCGGTTGCGAGTTGTGTCAGGCGGTGCTTGGCTGGAACAATGGGCACTTCTGCGAATCGAACGAACGTATGAAGACTCAAGGAGGACGATGCAAAGTGAAGAAGACAAGTTGCGGCTGACCGGTCACTGCACGGATCTGGTCCAGACTCAGGAAGTGGAGTTGCCCGTACTCATTCGTGAGGCGGGTGGGGCGGCACGGTTTGCATTTGAGGAGTTTATCCACGGGCAGATTCGCAATCCGTTTGCCCGGAAGGCATATCTGCATGCGCTGAGGCGGCTCTCGGAATGGTGCGGTGTACGGCAGCTGGATTTGGTTCGGATCACTCCGGCGGATGTCGGTCGGTATCTGGATTCCATGACGGGATCCATGCCGACTTGAAACTACACCTCGCGGCGTTACGACGGTTATTCAATGAACTCGTGATGCAGCATGTGGTCATTCCCAAACGCATGAGCCCGCTGATTCCATCTGCGAATTCCTGCGAACGACCGTGCCCTTCTTCTGGTAGAACTGGTGCAAATGCCGACGATAGACAAGAACCAGTTCGTTGCAGGATTTGAATAATAAAAAACCTCACAATTTGCATTGTGAGGTTTTAGTGGCGGGGGCCGGATTTGAACCGACGACCTCGAGGTTATGAGCCTCGCGAGCTACCAGGC
>JANOUN010001330.1:0-27055 GCA_031416875.1 Planctomycetota bacterium
TTGAATATTCCTGAGAAGATTTTTGGCAACGCATCATTTTGAGGCCGACTAAATGTAGGCCGACTTCGCCGAAGTCGGCACAGCAGATTTCAGCGAAATCTGCTTACTTGTTTCGGTTGCGGGCGAAGCCCGCGCCAAGAATTACTCCGTTCATCTGTCGGACTCCGGCGGGCGACCTGCGATTTGCTTCAGGCATTGTCGGTGCCCCGAATTGACGCCTCAAACTGCTGCCGCAAGTCGTCCGGAATTCGAGTCACGCGCTGGGCGTCGTAATCGAAGACGACGATGACGGAGACGCCTTCAGCGACAATTTCACCCTGTTCTCGACTGACGATGGTGTGAGTGATATCGGCGCTTGAACGACCCGAACGCGTGATTTTCGAGCCGATATACACCGTGTCCGGAAATCGCAACTGCCGACGGTAGTCACATTTCACCGAAGCCAGAATTGGCCCCAGGCCGTTGCCGCTCATGGTGACGTGTGAATGGCAATCATTGAGCAAATCGACTCGCGCGGATTCGAACCAGCGAAAGTAGACGACGTTGTTGACATGCCCGAAGGCATCCTGATCGCCCCATTGCACGGGCAGGCAGGTGATGGTTTGATACCCGGCCAGTCGGGTGCGAATATCAGCAGGGATGTCCGTAAAATCCGGCATCAGAATCTTTCACCATTATCGTGACTTCTGCGTCACTCGATCCACAAACTTCAGAAGCAGCGGGAATGCGGGAGCAGCCATACCTCCGTGATCGAAGCCATCCAGCTCATGGAGCGTGACATCGGGGTGTTCAACAATCTTCAGCATTCTCCACATGTAGGCGTTTTCTTCATAGCGTCCCAGCATTTCCTGTTCGCGATCGCCAGTAATCAACAGGATCGGCGGAGCATCTTTTCTCACATGAAAAAGCGGGGCAAAGGCATCGATCACCGGTTGTGTTTTCTCGATCCCCTGTTCCGCCCGGATCGTGAAGTGCGTGATCATCTGGCCGCTGAACGGAGCAAGTCCGGCGATGCGATTTGCATCAATGTTGTGCACCGCCAGCCAGCGTTTGTCGAGCCCAGCCATGGCGGCGAGATAACCACCTGCGGAATGTCCGCTCACGACAATTCGATCCGCTGCGCCACCGTACTCTTCGATATGCTGAAACACCCAGGCGACAGCGGCGGCCGCGTCTTCAATATACGCTGGCGCTTTCACATCGGGATGCAGGCGGTATTCGACCGTCGCAACTACCAGATCCCTGCGATTGAGTTCCGCCGGAAAGGAACGTGTTCCGCCAGTCAGTCCGCCGCCGTGGAACCAGACAACGACGGGAAACCCTGAGCCTGCGGTCGGGGATTTGATATCAAGTCGGCAGCGTTCCTTCATGGAATCTGTCAACGTTTCAGCGTCGCTTCGATACAGAATATCTTTGGTAATCCGGTGCGACGGGTTGTCAGCATCGTCGGCCGGACATGGACCTGACGGAGCCGCAGCCACAGCCAGCATCATCAGCAGTGAGCAGACGAAACGCATTATCCGTGATTCCTCACTTCAGGAGATTTACCGCATCATGGCCACTGACTCAATGCGGGCGACACTTGTTTCTGCGGACACCCATTCGAGGCACGCGTGACCGGCAGACATATGGTCGGCAATCTCGTGCATACAGATTCCTGCAGCCAGCAGGATAATGAGATCGCCGTTGCGGACCGGCTGACCGCCATTCTGTTCAATCACCTGTGGCAGGCGTGCCATGATGGTTGGAACGGCTGCTGAAATCGTGTTGCCATAATTGTTGAGGTTATTCAGGAACTCGAAGTCAGGATACTCAAGTCGCGCCGCGGCGATGAGTGCCTTGAGCAGTTTTCCGCTGGGCTGATGCGGAATGACAATGACGCGCTGATCGGGACGCAGATCAATGGAAGCAACCGCCGAACGCAGATTGTTGAGCATCAGTTCGATGCCATTCAGGAACACAGTTTCCGCATTCATCCGCATCACGGTGCGGCTGATGGCTTCGCCTCGAAATGTATAGACCTGTCCCGTTTCCTTGCGGAACAGCGGATCGGGATTGGGGCGCAGCGATGGTGAAATGGCAAAGTCATCCGCGCGGATCACAGAGATCGGCATTCCCGTATTGCGTTCGAGCACGACACCGGTTGCTCCGGCAGACACGATTCCGCAGAAGAGTCGGTCTGATCCGTCATGCCAGGTTTCAGGCGTTTCGACATTCAGAATCGCGATGCGTTTGATGTTTCTGCGATCGGCGAGCAGTAATGTTCCTTCCTGCAGGACTTTCAGGAATCCGCTGCATCCGAAGTTATAGGGTCGAACGGTCTGCGGCGGGAGTCTGTAGTGGCGCTCAACAGCCGTAGCCAACTGCTCGGCCGCTGCATCATCCACACCGGAATGACACAGCAGGATGACCGAGAAGTCCGCGACTTCATATTCGGAAACACGGCAAAGTTTGTCGAAGACGGCTGTCGCCAGATCGAGAGCCGTGACGCCGGATTTCAGCATGCGACGCAGCGAGATCCCAGTGGATTTCTGGACCGAATCTACACTGGCGAATCCGGACTTCTGTCCAAGGCACGATAAACGAACAACCGTGGGATTGTCGATCCTGTCAAAGAGATCGACGCGGTCAAACACATCGACGAAACATGACAGTCCAGGGGTTGCGTCCTGATCGACTGCGCTTTCATCCATGGAGATCTCCAAACAATCTGAAGCAGCGGCCCGATTGAACAATCCGGCCGCACTTCGCGAATACAGACAGGTGACAGTTCACAAGAATCACGCCTGAATTTCGTAACCCTTGCGCTGTTCGCGAGCCTGCCATTTTGCAGCATCGGGATCGCCCACAATCTGCTCTGTATCCGGATCCCAGTTGAGCGTGCGGTCGAGGCGAATCGCGATATTAGCCAGATGGCACACTGTCATCGCACGATGATGACTGTGGACATCACTGATGGGCTGCGTCCGGTCCACAATGCACTCGAAGAAATTCTTCATGTGATTGCCGGGCTGCTTGCCTTTGTAAAGCGCCTTGAGTGTTTCCTCCCTGATGGGATTGTCCTTCATGCTGTCCACTGCCGCACCGGTCAGTTTGCCTCGGTTCACAAAGATGCGACCGTCGGTGCCTTCCAGCATGAGGCCATTGTCGAAGCCCAGTTCTTTTGCATCGTTGCGGATGTGCAGGACCGCATCATTCTTGAAAGTCGCCGTGACATGGAATTCCGTTGCGGTGTTGTACTGCGTGGCATCTGTCGGCATCCCGTTTTCAAACGGAACGGGATGTTTGGCCATGACCGGTTCCACTTTCACCGGCCCCGTGTTTTCCAGATTGAAGGCCCAGGCCGCAATGTCCACATGATGCGCGCCCCAGTCGGTCATTTTGCCGCCGGAGTATTCATACCACCAGCGGAACTCATAGTGACAGCGAGAATTTCCGTATTTGCCGTCGGTGTCTTTGAAGCGATAGTCCGTCATCGGAGCCTGCCCCAGCCACATGTCCCAGTTGAGGCCCTTCGGCACGTCGGCAATATCAATCGGCCCGCTCGACGGAGCCCCGCCGATGGCGACAGTCACGGTCCTGAGTTCGCCGATCCTGCCTTCACGCACTAACGCCACAGCACGCAGAAAATTCAGATCCATTTCGCTGCGTTGTTGAGTTCCCACCTGAAAGACCCGACCGGTTTCGTCAAGGACTTTGCGGATCATCTTGCCTTCGTCAATAGTCAGCGTCAGCGGTTTTTCGCAGTACACGTCCTTGCCCGCCTTCATGGCTTCGATGGCGATTTTTGTGTGCCAGTGATCGGGAGTCACGATGGTCACGACGTCGATATCCGGTCGATCCAGGATTTTCCGATAGTCTTCGTACATATCGACCGTGCGTTCTGCTCCGGGCTTGCTCTGCATTTCCAGAGCCTTCGCCTTGCCTTTTTCGACATGTGCCTGATCTACGTCGCAGACTGCCGCACAGTCGGCAAAAGCCATCGCATTCGGGCCGACGGCGTTCCAGCGATCACCCGTCCCGATGCAACCCAGAATCGGACGTTCATTCGGACTGCGAAACGCAGCGGCAAACGATGACGGTGCAAACCAGTAAGGGGCTGCGGCAGTTGCAAGTCCAGCCAGGCTAGCCTGTTTCAGAAATCCGCGACGAGATCGAATTGCCATCAGTTGAGACTCCGGTGACATGAGAATTGAAAGGTCAGGCGTGGGTTGATTTGCGGTGAGTCCGCAGTGAATTCACGCATTTGGTTGGGGAGACAGTCTACCCGTTCCGCTGCAGGACTTCCAAACCGGCAGGTAGATTCATCTGACGTTCAGGAAGAATTCTGCCTTTGTGCGGCAGGATTATCCCGACGAGGCAAAATTTACCTGGTGATTTGACGACCTTTGACCGTACACGAGCACGGCAACGTGAGAAACTGAAGGGAGATGTTTAATCAAGAATAGGTAAAAAAAACGGCTTCAACCGCTTTCGCAGTTGAAGCCGCCGTAAATGAACGCTCGCAAATAAACAAGAACAGGAGAACTGACTGCTCATCTCCATATGAACCACGCGAGCATTGTCCGGCACCCCCGGACACAGGATGGAAACCGCCTAAGGCAGCGTCAACTGCCTGAAGCGAATGAACCCGAATTGAATATGGTGTAAGTCAGATCTGTCGTCCGTGGCCACACACCAAAGGACAGGACGGCCAAAAGCAAAGGTTTTGCCAAGTATCTGCACACCTTCATCAAGCCACTAGTTTAAATGCACTTCACTGTTCATAACACCAGTGCTGGCTGATCTTACCTGAAAACGAGCGACTGCCAAGAACTTTTGCAAAAATCCCAGTTTTCTGAAATAACGCTCAACGAGCCGAACTCAATCAAGCTGGCGATGCGTTTCGCGGCAATCGTCTGTGGCAGATTCGTACATTGGGGATTCCCAGGTGAAACGCGAGCAATTGGCCTCAACAGGACTGGCCAGATTAATTAGACTCGGCCGCTCAAAGTTGACGATCTCTTGGAAAAGGGGTCAGGAACCAATAGTGCCGAGCACCCTTCGGGCCATTTGGCTATTGGTTCCTGACCCCTTTTCCAAGCCCAACCACCGGTTGGCCATTTTTCTTCAGGGCACGGAAGCCGATGAAAATTCGCTCGCGCTGGTTCAATATGATTCTGTCGTATCTGGCGACATTCTGCCTGCGGCTGTTATTCCTGACAGTCCGTGTGGAACATCGCAGGATCGTTGACGATGCCACTCCTTATACCCGGCCGCAGAATACGCAGCGATTCACGTTCTGCATGTGGCATGATCAAATTGTCCTCGCCGTATTTTCGCTGCGCACCTGGAATCTGGCGGGACTCATCAGTCAGCATCGCGACGGCGGCTACCTCGCGGATTCCGTGCTGATTGCCGGAATTCAACCCGTGCGTGGCAGCACAAGTCGCGGCGGTGCAGAAGCAGTTCGAGAAATCCTTGATCGTCCTGAACTGCATCTGGCGATGACTCCCGACGGTCCTCGCGGGCCGCGTCGAGAAATGAAGGAAGGGATCGTTTTCATTTCATCGCGTTCCCAACGTCCGATCGTGCCGACGGCATTGATCTGCAATCGTTACTGGGCGATTCCCGGGCACTGGTCCGACATGGCGATCCCAAAGCCCTTTTCAAAAGTGATCCTCATCGCCGGTACGCCCATCATTGTCCCGCCGGAATTGCCTCGCGAAGAAATGGCGATGTGGGCTGAATTCGTGAACGCAGAAATGCGACGACTGGAATTGATCGCCCTGCGTATGCAAGAACGCGACGCTGCAGCAGCGGACGAAATTGATCGGACGGCAGATCCCGCATATCGGCCACGGTCGCAGCCAGAACGTTCCGCATCCGCAGCGGCATGACTGGAAATCCATACGAAACTCCAGCAACGCGGCCACCTGGCAGAGAGTCCCGGCGAACTCTGTGGCGGCGGCAGTTGATGTGTCCGCATTGTCGGCAACCTGGAGTATCTGCCGGGAGTGCTTATCTGGCACACCCGATTTTCAAGGTCCGCTACCAGGTTTTCTGCTCAGCAAACGTTCAAGGCTTTGTTATCGTGAGAAGATTTCTACGGCGAGCGGGATGCGTCAGCTTCCCGGTACTTTGCGATTCCAAGTCGTGCAGGAATCGCATACCAGCGGGCTGACGCCCGCCGCTCGCCTTTGGGTTGCGGGCGAAGCCCGCGCCAAGTTCTGTCTTCCAGTCATTAAGTTTTGATTGGCAAATGGGGATCGTGCTCTCGTTGAAGGGGCTGCTCTCTGTCACTCCGCTTCTGGTCCTCCTTCTGGCGGCCACGCGAGTTTGTCTGAGAGACGTGGCGTACCACGCCAGTTTGATTCCGGTGGTCAAACGGTGTCAGGATGAGGTAGTATCTCCTTCGGAAGCGGTGATGTCATGGAAGGGTATTTGTTCTGACCGTGACAGTGCTGCTCTCACATTCGGCGTCGCGTTCTGTCGTGGAAATCATGCCCATCAATAATGATTGTCGCATGGCTTCAGGTTTTCGACTGGAGATCGGTGTTCGTTGATCTCATCGCCGTGACTCCAAACCAGCCGATTCGAATTCCTGCGGAAGCAATGCTGCCGCCAATCAGGATCGCGAAGGTGTCCAGATCCGACAGGCTGAAGAAAAGGATCCGAGATCCGATCAACGCCATCGGGACCCCGATTGCAATAAAAAGGATTGCAGCCCAGCGAGGTGTCGGGGCCGGAAACCGAGTCACACATCGTCGACAAACATAGTCCTTTGAGAAGGCAACGAAATGATATTGCGGGCATCCGGACAAATTCGCCGTAACCACAGCTCGGACATTCCAGTTGATTGTGAGTTTTTTTTTCCGGATCGGCTATCATGATGATCCTCTGACTGGATTAACGACGTCAAATGCCAGATGGATTTGCCACTATGGTTAGAACTGTATACGTTCTCCTACGTCAGCAGAAGCTGCTGAGTGTCCGTGTCTGATCGCGTTGTCACAGACAAAAGGAACATCTTCGATGTTTCGAATTCCGGCGTTCGTTCTCTCAGCCTTCTTTACCGCCTGGTTGGCACACCGCGGTGTGGCCAGCGGGGCGGATGAAGTCGTCACGATCTATCCGACGTATGGTTATCAGGATGCGACCGGATGGGTGATTCCCGTGCGACTCTGGGTCCATGAACGGCGGAGTGTCGCAGATAAGGTGGCCAGAGAAATCGTGGCCAGCATCGATGATGTCTCCTCTGAGGAAATCAGGAGTTTTCAGTCCCGCGCGGCAGACTTTCTGGCAGACAGTGAATCTCGGGAGGATGTCAGTCTGGCCTTTGAACGCGACCCGCTGAAAGAGCAGTTTCACCTGGCTGACGCAAACGGACGCTCTCAAAAGAGTGATCTGAATGGCCTGATCGAAGGCACGCTCACGTTGTCTCTGGATCGAGCGGATTCATTGCTGAAGGCTCAGGAATCACCCAGCGGCTGGCTTTCGCTCACCGTGGGATCGAAGGGCCATTCCGGAACAGGGCGAGTCAGACTGATCGCGCCAGAAGGGATTTCAGTGATCTCCGACATCGATGACACGATCAAGGTGACGGAGATTCCTGCGGGGCCTGAGATCGTCATGCGAAACACGTTCCTGCGAGACTACAAGGCAGCACCCGAGATGGTGGAAAAGTACCGCGAATGGCCGGATGCCTCGTTTCATTATGTGTCCGGAGGTCCGTGGCAGATGTATGGACCGCTTTCAGAATTCCTGATCGACAGCAAAGAAGGATTTCCGGAAGGGTCGTTTCACATGAAGAGCGTGCGGACAAATCTGTTCAGCAAGTCATCATGGAAAGATCTGACCGACCTGATCACAAACAGCGCACAGACGTTTGATCATAAAGTGGCGCAGATCAGCATGATCATGGAACGATTCCCTCGCCGCCGATTCATTCTCGTGGGGGACTCCGGCGAGAAAGATCCGGAAGTTTACCGCGCGATCCTTACAAAATTTCCGGAACAGGTTCAGGAGATCTGGATTCGTGACATTGTCAACGATCGCGAACGGAACGCAGATCGGCTCGCCGGGATGCACATCATTCCGGCAGCGACCATTCAACACGGCGCTTCTGAGTTTGACAAGTAATTCTGGTTCATCGTCATTTGCATTTGCGACTACGAACTACGCGATAAGAATCATCAATCGCAATTCTTCACGACGGAACACCCAGCGCGGGCTTCGCCCGCAACCCATTGGTTAAAGCCGGGACGCAGAAACACAGGTGACAGAAAAATTGGTGACAGAAAAATTGGTGACAAAAAAATGGGAGCAAAAAGCATTTTCGTGCTGTGATTCATTTTTCTGTCACCCATATTCTTGTCGCACCGGCCCCACCTTCTGTGGAGAGCAAGCTGATAATCTTCGCGGCACAACAAGAAATTCACTGTTAGTAGTACGGATGAACATTGAAAAATGCAGGTTGAATGCAAGTACGGATCGTTTGGGTTAGTTTGGTGAAATGCCCGAATCCTCAGAATCACGCGGATCCTTTGTCGGCTTGAGCGGCCGCAGTCGGGCGTCTTCCATCACTTCCGAGCGTGAATTTGGCAAATCAGTCTCATGTCCATTCGCTGTGCACATGGCTCGCAGTTCTGCCGGAGACATGTCTGCACTGAGTCGCGTGACGCCACCATCAGCCATGCCCACCGCAGGTTCCAGGTACTGGCTGTCGATACCTGCCGGATCGCCGAGCACAAAACTCATCGTCGCGAACCGGAGGTCTATCGGCGACATCCAATGGATCGCAGGGCCATTGTATTCGGCAAACTGAATCGTGTTCGACGAACCGTCACCGATGTCGGAACGAACCATGCCGGGTCCTGGTGGCCACACTGTCTCAGCACCTGTAATCGCGACAAAGTTCGTGGATGTGGTTTTGCCAGCCTCATAAGTCCCGGCAAATGCAAAAAGGCTGGGCATGCGCGTCGTCAATTTGCTGTTATTCGGTCCGTTCCACGGCTCGGCGAATGAGTATGCCGCATACAATTCTCGTTGCTCCAGAAATGGCAGGACAAGAATTCGCCAGCTGTGCGCCGGTTGTCCGGCGGCGTCATACGTGACCGCCGGAGGATATCTGCCGTATGTGTCGTGGTAGTTGGCGACCGCCAACGCGAGCTGCTTAAGGCTTCATTTGTCATTCGTGCGGTGAGCTGCGACCCGGGCGTTGAAGACTGCCTTGTTGAGGAGAAATCCGAGCAGCGAGATTACGATCACACTGGCGAGGACAACTTTTTTCCACATGGAAATCTCCGGAGGATTGTTTGAGGCCACGGCGAATTTTATTCGCGCAATCGATGAATTGTATTGTGAATCGTGCCGTCGATGTTTTGGCCATCTGCAGATTTCAGACTGTACCGAATCTCCATGCACCATGTCGGCCGTAGATCGTCGGCGTCGATCGTCAGAGTTCGTCCGTCGTCGGACAAGGATGCTGAGGTGATCGTCAGCGGTTTTTCATCGTAGTGTTCTGAGCCGTAGTTGGCCGTGCGTTTCAGCGACCATGTCTTCACATGGATGTTCGCCGGATCAATGGACTCTGCATCGAGCGGCTCAGAGAAGACCAGCTTGAGACCAGTCTTCGCGGCGTGCAGTTGCAGCGGCAGATGCAGCGGCCGGCCAGTGGCTCGCAGGCGGTAGAGTCCACCGGGTTGAGTCGCACTGCCCGCCCAGGCGAACATGCCGCAGAGACAGAGCTGGCCGTCGGTGGGATGAAATCGCCCGCGCATCACGCCTGTGGGAAATGACGGAATCGGCAGCTCAATCATGCCACCCTGCATTTGCCCATCGACGCTTTCATGGGGCACAAGGAACACTTTACCGTAGCCGTACGAGAGATTCAGCAGCGATCCATTCAGTGGTCCCCAGCGCTCACTGTTGACCCAGAGGAGTTCGCCTGGAGACCGGTCAAACGCATTCGTAATCCAGCACAATGGCGGCTCCATCGCCGCGTCCGAGGTGTCCGTCACATCGTGATACCCAAACATGTTGCCGTAGAATTTCGGCTTGCCGCCGGGATCCGGGGTCACCCAGTTGATGCGGTTCTTCGGATTCCAGAAACCTTCCTGATCGGTCACCACGAATGAACCATCCGGATTCAGACAGACTCCATTGGCCGCTCGAAAGCCCGTGGCCAGAATCTCTGTGCGAGAACCATCCCTGGTGACTTTCAGCAACGTCCCATGATGAGGTACGACGGCTTCGAGTGCGTGGCGACCCGATTTGGCATAATAAAAATTTCCGTCGGCGTCGGTTTGCAGGCCCATCGCAAATTCATGGAAGTGTTCTGTCACCTGATGATCGTTGTTGAGGCACTCGTAGTAATCAATCTCGCCGTCGCCGTTCAGATCATGCAGCACCGTCAACTGATCGCGACACGTGACGTGGATCCTGTCATCGACAATTTTCAGGCCGAGTGGCTGAAACATGCCGGACGCAATTCGCTGCCACGTCAGTTGAGCACCGTTCAGGAAACCGTCCACAAACCAGACATCCCCGTCCCACGAACACACAGCCATGCGCCCGTCAGCGAAGAAGTCGAGCCCCGTAAAGCGGGTTTGCGCCAGCCACGGGTTCGATTCCGGCGCCGCGAGGATGTCGGTGGCAAACGGACCACCGTCAGCGCCGGTGATCATCGCTGTCGTCATCTTCTGACCCCATCGCGCGGGGCCGCCGAGGGTAAGTGGTTTGAGATCCTGATCGGCGTTGGGGATGACAGGACTCCGCAATGCCTGGATGTTCTCGTTCCTGGATTCCGCCGATGTCCACGTCGTGAATCTCAACGGTTCGGTTCCGGCAGGAATCGTCAACGTCAATCGACCATCCTGATCCGACCACCTCAGAGACACCGTTGCCGGTGCAAAACCAGCCAGCAGCGAAGACTTCACGAGCCCCCGTGAATTTCCATGGCGAACGATGGCATCGTGCCCGTGACCGCTTGCGTCCGGTGTCGTCTCGCCGTCAGCTGGTGGAGGGCCAAACTTCACAGCGGTGGCGGTAACTGCGCCATGGTTTCCATCACCGGCGGCTAGCGGCGTGCCGCTCACAATTGCATTTTCTTGTTCGGCAATCTGCAGCGTCAAATCGCGGGCACGCGGACCAATGTTGAACGTCCTCAGGAACGTCGGCTGCGACGCATCATCGGCATCAAGCAACGACGGCGACTCCAGCACGTCAGTCCCGTCAACCGTATAGGAAAACACAACCTGCTGACCATAATGATACGCGCCCCGAAACTGCCCCCATGCGCGGGGCAACGGACCGTACATTTGTCCGTCGCGACCCGGCACTCGCTGATCAGCCACAAACTGGTTCGACATCGGATTCGCCCAGCCCGGACCAGTCGGGCTGGAAGCGATCACTGTGCCTGTGACGCGAGGATGGATCTGATGCTCGCCGTTAAACTGGAGGCCTCGCCAGTCGATGAAATTCTGTTCGGCACTCGGAGGATCCTGAGCACTCCATGCGGCCGCCATACGCAGCGTATCGGTATCGAACATCATCCAGTGACGACCGCGTGAGACGCCTCCCGCGCCGGGATCAAGCCGCACCGCGATTCCCTTGTACGCAATGTTGTGAACGGCACCGGGAACTTCATAGGTATGAGTCAGACTCGGGCCATAATCCATTGCGTTCCATGGCTGGATCAGACTTGGTTCGGGACCGCGCGTGTCGCCTTTGGGAAGTCGAGCGACATACGCGGCATCGACATTCGCCAACTGCGAAGGATTGTGCGGCTTCAGGTACGTTTCGCGGATGTAGTGAATCACGTCATATTTCTGAGACGGCACCATCCACGTTTGGGCAGCCATCAGACCAAAGCCGTGCGTCAGCGTCTGGTACATTGTATACAGATCACTTCCGTTACGAAATTTCCCTGAAGCGAATCGCAGTGACGTGGGCAATGAACCCGGCTGGTCTTTGGTTCCGTGACAGTTCATGCAGACCCGCCGATAGATCGCTTCACCGCGCTGCAGAGAATCGGCGTTCCAGTCCGCAATCATACCGGCATGATCGATGTGCTGTTCATATTCCGGAACTGTAAACGTCAGCAGCGACGGAGACGGCTGCAGTTCCCTGGCGCGAACGGCCCCTCCGTCGCGAATTTCCACGAGGTATCGCATCAGGTCAAAGAACTGCTGACGACTGGCCAGTTGATTCATCTGCCCGGCAGGCATGATGGAGACCGTGTTCTGAACGATGTTCTCCAGATCTGTGGTCTTCAGAGTCACCTGTTCGCCGTTACGAGCGGCATCACGAATCACCAGCGTGTCGGGCGTGCGTTCGACGAGCAGGCCCACGATCGTCTGGCCTTCGTGAGTGACGGCCGTGACAGAATCGAAGCCTTTGCGAATGACTTTCGATGGCAAAAGCACAGATTCCACCAGCGCTTCATCTGTCAGATCTTTCGCCAGCGTGGCAAGATCCGGACCGAGCGACGATGGCAGAGAGCCTCCCACGGAATGGCATTTGGAACATGCCATCTGATGCTGAAAAAACACCACCGCTCCACGAGCCGCATCGCCCTGCAATCGCGACTGAGCAGCCAGGTCTGCGCCAGGCACTTGTCGGAGTTCGTCATCCAGTGTTTGAGAGAACGACACCGAGCCGCATGACACAAGGGCCATCCACAGCACCATGCAAGCGCGAAGCATCATTGGATTCAGGCAAAAGCTGGAAGTAAGAAATAAAGTTGAGAACGCCGTGGGCGGCAGAGTTTACCCAAACGCCAGCAGCCCAACAATGGTTCCACAACGATCGGCTCGAACTCGGAGGACCGCCGCCGTGCCATGCGCGGGGGTGCAACTCGACTCGGAGAGTGACGTTACCCGTGAGCGCGGGATTCGGTATAAGCGGGGATCAGGCCGCGGCGTTTCCGATCCTGTTCTTTTGACACGACTTTGATCATGTGAATGATCAGCAGCATGCCGACGATGCCACACAGGACCAGCAAGGGGGCTTCGTAGCTGAGCTGGCCATCGGGATGCCGGGAAAGGAACACTCCGTCGGTTTTGAATTGACTGGCATCAGTGGCGTAAAACGTCGCCAGGGCATTGTTGCAGAAATGGAAGGCCATCGCGGGGAACAGGCTGCGGCTGTAAATCGCCAGCAGACCCAGCACCAGACCCAGCAGCGCCGCATTGAAAGCCTGTTGCGGAATCATGTGGATAATGCCAAACATGACGCTCGAAATTCCCACCGCGATTGCCAGGCGACCGCCGCGAGCCAGACCGCTCAGGATGAATCCGCGAAACGCGAGTTCTTCGCAGATTGCCGGCGTCACGGCAAACACCAGCAGCAGTAACCATGTCGGACGTTCGTCGGTCTTCATCAGTTCCATAACGTGACGAGCAGATTCCGGAAGCTCCGGAAAGACCTGGTACTCGACCAGAAATCGACTCAGTTCCATGCTGAGCGGATGCGTGATCGCAGCCAGGCCCACACCGATGGCCATCGCGGTCAGCGACGGCATCCGCAGGCGAAACGTGGCGCGCAGACTGGTTGTGAGCAACAGGCCCATAAAGACGGCCGGGCAGGCAATCATGGCCAGTTGCTGTACGACGATCAGTCGCATCATGCTGCTGCCAGGGTCAGGCGCGTTCAGGTCGGTCGCCATATACTTCATCGCGACGAACTGCAGCATCAGGATCATGATGAAGCAGAAAACCGCTTCCGGAAATGCCGGAACGGCGTCTTTGGTTCGCAGCATCTGACGGAACCACAGTCGCATGTCGAATTTTTCGGCTTCGCGGAAGAGGACGTCTTCGCTGTTGTAAAGTTCAATCGCCCACCAGAGTGACAACATGCTGTAGCCAATGCTCGAAATCAGGACAGGCACGGCATACACGACCAGATTGCCGGATCCTGGCGCGTTGAGCAGCAAACCCTTCAGCAGCAATGTCACATTCACGACCGGAATAACACTGTACAGTGGCGTCATTTCGACAGCCGGAGACAGGCAGAACATGGTGAGTCCCATCACGACCATCAGCAACGGCGTCAGATAGTATTGACCTTCCTTTGTGGATCGCGCGAATGTGGCCAGTGCGAGACACAGCGAACTGAACAGTGCTGACAGCGGAAGCAGCAGAATCACCATCCACATGAGCGGCTCGAAGCCGGGGAATTCAAGACTCACCGTATCGGCAATGCCGCGTCCGATACCCGACGCCATCTGTTGTCCGGTCAGTCCCATGCTCAGAAGATTCAGAACGGCGGTTGCCACACTGAACAACATGATGGTCAGAAATTTGCCCATGACCAGTTCAATACGACGCGCCGGACTGATCAGCAGCGTTTCCATCGTACCGCGTTCTTTTTCTCCGGCACCCAGGTCAATGGCCGGGTAGAACGCTCCTGTCAGCGCCATGATGACCAGTAATGCCGGAAACATTTTGCTCCACACGCTGGCCGCGACCTGTTCTTCGCCGGCGACTTCGACATACGTCAACCGAGCGGGATGTTCCAGTTCAACCGGCAACGAAGCGCTTTCGAAGCTGCGTCGGCGAACGGCATCCTCCCAGTTGGCGAGAGCTTTTTGAACGCGGGCAAACGCCGCGCTGGATTTATCATCAGCGCTGTTGCGAACGATCGTCAGCGGAGGCACGGTGACGATTGGCGTGTCGCTGGTTTTCGCACCTTCAGATCGCGCCTTGATCTGGTTCTGCATGGATTTCATGGCTTCGCCGTACCCTTCGGGCACGACGACCAGCACCTGGAATCCACTTTCGCCGAATCGCTCACTGACAAGATCCTGCAGCGCGGATCGCTGCTGCCTGATGGCAACTTCGCTGTTCGTATCATGTTCGGTCAGCGGCGCGGAGTCTTCGAGGGATTCAAGCGTTGCGATCTGTTCGGCAAGATCGTGGGCGGCGGCAAGAAGTTCCGCGTCGGTTTTTTCACCGTGCCGACGGGCACGATCTTCGCCCGAATTCGATTCGATGTCGGGCGCGTGAGCAAGCGAGTCGGCGTGCTCAGCGGGAGTCAACCCGCGCACCCGCTCGGCGAGAATTCGCAGCCGGGAAGATTCTTTCTGACCGTCGTCGTACCAGTCCGGGTCAATGCCTTTGTCGTTCAGAAGTGCGGGGACTTCGGGCAAATCGTCGGCGTTCAGAATGACGACGACGCGATGTTGCTCGCTGAAAGTGAGCATCATCTGGACGACGCCCAGCCCCAGCATCGGATACAGCAATACGGGCAGAACCGTAATCATGAACAGCGTGCGTCGATCTCGCAACTGGTCACGCACTTCACGCATGAAGATCAGTCTGACGTTTTTCCAGCTCACGGCTGCACCTCAGAACCCGCGTGCTTCCGTTCTTCCGCGACTTCGTCTTCGCGTCGCTGAACCAGATCGAAGAACAGCTCTTCCACGTCGGGCTGCTGATAACGATCGGCCAGTTCGGGCAGCGTGCCTTCCGCCAGGATCTTACCGCAGTGGATCACGGCAATCCGATCACACAGTTTTTCGACTTCACGCATGATGTGCGTGGAAAAAATGATGCACTTGCCCTGATCACGCAGGGCCGCGACAGCTTTCAGAACCGCGCGGGCAACGAGGACATCCAGGCCGGATGTGGGTTCGTCGAAGATAATGACGGGCGGATCGTGGATGATCGTGCGGGCAATCGAGACCTTTTGTTTCATGCCAGTGGACATTTTTCCGCCAAGCCGATCACGGATTTCATGCATTTGCAGGATGTCAAAAATCTCGTCGATTCGCAGTTGCAGCTTTTCTTCCGGAATGCCGTACAGTCGGCCATAGTATTCGACCATTTCCCGCGCCGTCATACGGTCGTAGATTCCCGTATTGCACGACATGAAGCCAATACGACCGCGAACGCCCTCAGGATTTTCGACGACATTGATGCCATCGACTTCTGCAAGACCGCGCGTGGGACGCAGGACAGTGCTGAGGATTCGCAGGCAGGTCGTTTTTCCGGCGCCATTCGGTCCCAGCAGACCGTAGATTTCTCCGGGTTTGACTTCAAACGACACGTTGTCGAGCGCCCGAAAGACTCCGGTACGCGGATCGGCGAATTCTTTGTAGAGTCCCTGAACGCGGATCATGAATTCGGCCGTGATGGATGGATCAGAACATTCGTTTAACCCGACGCCAACGGCGAGGTGGTTTGCCCGGAACAGCAGCCCGCCTTTAGCGTCGGGTTAAATGTACCAAACTGTTTACGGTCACTGGTGCGATGTCAATGCTGGATTTTGAAGTAGCCTACCACATTTGGCGGGCGGTGAGCAGTGGCGTCTGAGACGTGACGAATGTTTACGATTGCAGAATCGGAAGAACCGGCGCGAGCTGCCGTGGATGGTATTCAGCGCCCTCATTGATGTAATCGTAAAACACGTTTCATCGGGATGCGTCATGCTAACGACGCAGGTCCTGCTTGCCGAGCAGGACTTCGCGGCCCCGCCTGGTTACCGTAAGCCCATGCGTTCGCTCGAACTGACCCATCAGCAGCATGTGTCCGTAGATTTCGACGATGCGCGTGCATTCGCGGCTGGATTGTGTCTGGCCATACACAAAGATTTATTTCCTGTTCGGTCCTAAGGGCTTTCAGCCGTTGTTACGGCTCCAGCGGCATTTCCATGACCAGATAGCCGCTGTTCCGAAATCCCAGTCGGCGATAGGTTGCCGTCGCAGTGTCATTTTTATGCTCCACATACAGCCGCACACAGACGGCATCGCAATGCAGGCGTGCCAGTTCGACAGAGCGTTCAAACAGCAATCGAAAGACTCCCGCTCCGCGTTTTTCTGACGCTACGTAAACGCTCTGCAGCCAGATCATCCAGCCGTTTCGCCAGTCGCTCCATTCTCGCGTCAGCATGATCTGACCGATGACGCCGGATTCATCTTCCGCGACGAAGTACCGCACTTCGTCACCGAGCTCCAGACCGCGACTCACACCCGCGTCCACCGTCGTGCGATCCAGGATCCGGTCCTCTGTTTCCAGCGCCAGCCGACAATTGAACTCGGTGATTATTGAGACATCGTCTGGCTTTGCGACTCGGATGAAGACATTCATCGTATGTTCCTTTTTTGAATGCACTGCATAACGGGATTGACAGAGACGGACCAAATTCAGGAACCATCGACTGCATGATGACAGGATTCGTGAGTGAAGTCGTCCTTAATCGCGGCAATTCAACGCGCAGCGGTCGGTCCAGGTGGGTGCAATTCCGCCTGGGTGAGGCCACTCCCTGCAAGGGTTGCGATGTCACAGACTGCAGGGCAATTCCATGGTCGTCAGTTGGAATTAAACTGGTTGACAGACGCGAAACGCCTGGACATAGTTTAGCGCATCATGGTCGTGTTTCGGGCGGTGTCTTGCTCTGGGCCGAGCAAAGCAAACCGCCTTTGGCGTTGTTCGATTCGCTTTTGGGTAAGACTGAGTGGAAATTACAGAGGTTCGAATCAAGCTTGTTTCAGACGTGGATGACCGCCTGCGTGCCTTTTGTTCCATCACTCTGGATGGTGCGTTTGTGGTGCGGGATCTGAAAATCATCCAGGGTCAACGAGGTCATTTTGTGGCAATGCCAAGTCGCAAGCTGACAGAAAAGTGCGCGCGATGTTCTGCCAAGAACGAAGTGCGCGCCCGTTTCTGCTCGCACTGCGGTGCGCCGCTGCCGCCTGTTCCTGAGGCTGACCCGCACGTTCGCAGCCGCATGTTTGCCGATATTGCGCATCCGATCAACGCGGCCTGCCGCGACCAGATCGAGAAGGCGGTGCTGGCTGCATTTGAAGATGAGAAAATCCGGTCTCAACAACCCAACTACGTCTGCCGCTACGACGACATGGACGAATCGATGTCACGACCGAATCACTGATGTCTGATCGGTCAGATGCTTCAGATATGTCCGATCCGATTGATATGTCCTATATGTCCTATATGTCCTATATGGCGTATTCCTGGCGGCTGCATTCACACATCCAGGCCCAGCATGCGCATCAGGGCAATGGCGTTGCTGCGTTCGACGACACCGTCCCGGAGTGTGTAGTCAAATGTCATCTGACCGTCGGCGATCTTGTCTTCGAAGTGTTTGTTGACGGCCTGATCGGACATTGAATCGGCGATCTGCGTCAGAGCCAGATCGTGTGTTGTCACAATGCCGAGTGCATGGCGAGCGACAAGAGACCGAATGACGGCTTCTGCACCACGACGACGGTCGTGCGAGTTTGTTCCGTTGAGGATTTCGTCCAGCAGAAAGAGCACGATCCGTGGCTGTTCGGTCAGATCGACCACGGTCTTCAGGCGACGCACGACGGTGAAGAACAGCGAACGTCCTTCCTGCAGCGAATCGCTGACCCGCATGGCCGTGGCGACCTGAAACGGATAGGTGCGAAAACGCTTTGCTCGCACGACGGAACCGCACAGTGTGAGGACAACACTTGCGCCCAGGCTGCGCAGGAACGTGCTTTTGCCCGACATGTTGGAACCACTGATCAGCAGCAGTGGTCGTTCGGAAGTCAGCGACACACTGTTTCGCACGCAGGCGGATTCCTTGAGCAGCGGATGCCCCAGTTGTTCGGCAATCAGCTCCGGCTGCGTGTCCGAGATCACGGGCAGACAATCGTCCGGATGATCAAACGCGTAACCGGCCACAGAGAGCGACGCTTCGAGGCACGCGGTGGTTTCCAGCCAGTCGGCCACATCGCGTCCATGCTTCCGGCGCCAGCGTTCCAGCAGAAATGTCAGCATCACAAACAGACCACAGGCCCAGGCAATCGGTGCGAAGAACTGATTGCGAGTGGCATTGTTGAGCCATTGTGTGAGCCAGCCGAGTCGCCGAATGGCCTGCGAGGCGGTTTCGGATTCTGAGTGAAATCGATTCTGCAGATCTCGGATTGCAGGCTCTTCAACCGCATGACGTTCAAACACCCCAATGACTGCCCCAAGCTGTCGCAGGGCCGAATCGACATTGTCCATGCGTTGCGCGACAGAACGGATCTGCCGTCTCGTCAGCGCGATCGCCGGAGCCTGCAACAGAATCACCGTCAGCAGGATTTTCAGCGGCAGCACGTCCGTCAGCACCAGCGCGATCACAGGAATGGCAATCAATCCGATGAGCAACGACCAGGCCACGATCCACCACGGCATGGGCTGCGCGGATTCCTGAACCCATTCCATCAGCAATCGTTCTGCGCTGGCCCACTGGGGTGAATCGGGAATGCAGGCCAGCGATTCCCGGAGAAGCAGTTCGTTCTTTAACCCCTGTGCGCGGGCCTGACGCAGGCGGATGGTGTCGCCATCGCAAACGGTCTGCAGCCATTCAGCCAGCTTTCGACGTCCGGGCTGCGTGCGGCATTCGTTGAGCAATTGAAACAGAGAACCAGGGCCGAAGACATCCAGATCCTGTGTCCATGGATGCAGATCATTGCTGAATTCTGCGCCGTTGGAAATGTCAGCACCGAATTCGCGATCCAGTCTCCGTAAACGGCTGGCATGAAATGCGCTCGCCGCCCTGGCTTGTGTAAGCTTTCTGAGGCAGGCCTGATGAAAAGGCAACAGCCCGCAGAACAGAGCTGCCGGAATCAGGATCCACCACCATGAAATAAATTCCGGATCACCCAGACACAATATCGCCAGCCCGACGGCAAGCACAAAGATGCCGACACGCACGCGGATGTAGCGCTGATCACGCCGTGTCAGCTTTTTCTCGCGCACAGCGATCTCGTCAAGTCGCGCCTGATAGGCCGCACGGGGATCCGAAACGGTACGGTCAGACGACAAAGCGGGCGAATAGAAATACGGTGCCGACATGTGGTATTCTGTTGCCAGTCGGCGCTAATGCCGTTCCGCAAGTTTGAAAAGATGTTCATCACTGCGAACGTACAAAGCCCCGTTGGCTGCTCCAGGACTGCACAGAATTTTCTCCGCCAGATCCAGTTCGGACACGATGATGCCTTTGTCTTTTTCCGGTTTCACGACAAACGCATTTCCGTCTTCGTTGAACAGATAAAGATACCCGTTGGCCGCGATCGGCGTGCTGCTGAAAGAGCCGCGAAGCCGCAGCTGCCACAGACGTTCGCCCGTCTGTGTATCACCCGCCGAAAGAACTCCAGCGCTGTTCAGAGCGAATGCCCAGCCGTCCACAACGACGGGACTTGACGTTCCGGGACTGATGCTCGATGAATTCCAGAGCTGTTCGAACGTATTGTCTTTGGCCGGACGAATCGCCGTCAGACCATTCGACGGAATCACGATTGAACCAGAATCGACAGTTGCCGACGGGATCGTCGAGGCTCCCTTGTCGAAATTCCAAACGATGATACCGGATACCGGATCGACCGCCGCCAGTCCTTTGGATGACTGGAGCAGCACCAATGTCGGCTGCTGATCCGTCGCAGGCAGGATCGTGGGCGATGTCCAGTTGGCCGCGCGAGGACGATCGATCTGCCAGATCGTGATGCCTGATTCGACGTCAACTCCGCAGGCAAACGATTCTGCATCGCTCTCGACCTGCACCACGACCGTATGACCGATCACCACGGGAGATGACGACATGCCAAGGCTGTTACTGGCATTGGGGAACTCACTGCCGAAGCCGCGAAACCACTGCAGATTTCCGGCAAGGTCCAGACAGATCAGATCGTTGCTGGAAAAGAACGCAAAGACCCGCTGACCATCGCTGGCCATGGTGGGCGTGGCATTGCACATTTTGTCGTGAGTCAGCGTGCGTCCTGTGGCGATAAACTCCCGTTCCCACTGTTGTTTGCCGGTCGCGGTGTCAATGCTGAGCACATGCAGCCGATCCTGCGTATATCCGGAACTGGCTGAGACGAAGACCTGTTCACCAACCACGATCGGCCCTGACAGTCCTCGTCCGGGAAGACTGGTCTTCCATGCGATCGTATCACCGCTCAACTCCGTCGGCAGAGTTTCCCCTGTCGCCACAGAATTTGCCGCATTACCGCGAAACTGTCGCCAGTCCGCGGCCATCGACTTCGGGAGTGTGGCCGCAGCCAGAATCAGAAAAGTGCTGATCCACTTCATTGTTGAACTCCTGATCTCACTTCGCTGCGCGCGGTGCTGGTTTTCGGCAACAGTGCGGAACCTGTACTGTTGCAGATACGAATCTGAAACTGATAACGCTGAGCCCAGTCCTGCGTTTGTTCATTCTGGCAGATCTTGAGCAGCAGCGTGTTGTTGCCTGCTTTCAGCGTGACGGGGACTCGATACTGATCCAGTTGCGAACTCCGATGGTACTCTTCCCGCTCAAAGACCAGCTTGCCATTCACCCACAGCTTCCATGAATTGGGCGTACCCAGGCGAATCTCCGCCGGCTGATCCTTATCGCTCGTCCATGTGGTGGTGGCGTACATCAGCGAGCCTTTGTAGTTTTCGATTTGTTTCGCGATATCAACCACGCCGTAGTCGTCGGTTGTGGCAATGGGCTGCCAGCGAACTTTGTCAGTTTGTCCGTCATATTCCGCCTGCAGGTCCGGAGCCTTTGAAGCGTTGACGTCCAGCTCCGGCCCGTAAGCCACCGCGAAGCCTTTTCCTTCCTTGTTATCGAACGGCCCGACGATCGACCATTGTGGAAGAAAACCAAAATGCTGCTGAATATCAACGACTTCGTTGTTCTTGCGCAGGGCCTCCGCGATTGTTTTCACCTGGTCTTCATGGACCGCTCCGCTGAATGCTTTGCGATAAAGCGGTGTGGCTTTAGCGGCATCCGGGAGGGCGCTGGCTTCTTTGATCAGCATCGCCACCGCGTCGCGACGAAATTCCGGACTGGCGTCCAGCAGCATTTCCGGAATCAGCCGATTTTCAATTCCGGCATCTGACCGCTTCAGCGTTTCGTACACCAGTCGCCGCGCGAAAGGCGACTGATTCTGATCCCGCACAAAGGCTTCCAGTTCCTGTTGCGGCAATGGACGACCCGCTTTGGTTTCCGCATCGGCAATTTGTTCAAATGCATTTCTCAGCCAGTTGACTGCCAGCGGACTGGCTTCGTGAAAACCGTGCAGCAGCGGCATCAATGCCTGCGAACCAGCAGCCCTCAATTGTTGAACAGCCTTTCGTGCGGCCACGGAATCGACTGCTCCCGGCTGCACTTCGCGGAGCACTTTGATCGCACCAGATGTATCATCAGCACGAACTACGGGCAGGAACACCATGGTCAGTAAAATGCCCGCGATCAATAGTCGCATAGAAAACTCCTCCTGGATACTCCAGCGTGGCATTGCCTCACACCAATCGATTGAAATAGAAGTTGCGCAAGCCACCGGAAAGGTGCGCAGTTCCGACCCAAATGTCGAATCGCGGAGAATACAACACACACTCCAGGATTTGAATCCGCTCGGCCTTCGCTCACAAAAATTTCCACCTGGCTTCCTGCTTAAGTCTTCGCAGAAAAATTAAGACCGGAAATCAACCCATTGGCTCGAACCCAGCGATTCACGCATTGAACCACGGATGAAACGCTGCCTCTTGACGCGTCGCGCCCTCTTGCCATTGGGAATGTTATACCTCGCGCGGGCTGCAATGAGGTGCAGCCGAATTCGTCAGAATTCGGAGCCGGGCCATGAAGTGTAGCCGGATTCGTTAGAATTCAGAGCCGGGCCATGAAGTGTAGCCGGATTCGTCAGAATTCGGAGCCGGGCAATGATTCAACCCGAAGTCTCACGGCATCGGCTACAAGAAAATGCCTCATCCAGACCCGCGCGGAGCATACCACGCACTCTTTCTGTTTCTGCGTTTCTGTTTAGCCCTTGGTTTTGAACACAAACTTTAGTTTTTCGAAAAAAGTCGCGGTCAATTTCCTCCGGAATGTCGTCTGTGGACACTATGAGACATGTCGTGGTGGCATGGCTGCGGCAGATTCTGTCTTCTGTAATGAACAACTGCTACAACTCGCAAATTCATTGCTGGAACTGCCGGTCGATCAGCGAGAGGTCGTCATTCTGAAACATCTCCGTGACCGCACGCTTCAGCAAATTGCCGACGAATCCGGACGAACGGTCCCGGCGGTGGCAGGACTGCTGCGGCGCGGGTTGGCGAAATTGCGAGAGATTCTGGAAAAGGGATAATGAGGATGACCTGGGCCAGGTCAGCCTACAGTAGGTCGATCTGGCTCAGATCGACTTCTGACTTCATTCGTGTCACTTCTTGTCCATTCGTGGTTAAAATCTTCTGCGTTCTGGCGTGGCAGGAACCGTGAATTCTCGAACGGTCTCAACCTCAACAGCTCACAACACCCTCCCCGAGTTCGAATCATGCAACCAGCACAACCTCACGGTGACAACTCGAAGCTCGATGACCTGGTGGCGCAATACCTTGAGGCGGTGGAGCGAGGAGAACAGCCGGATCGCAATCCGTTTGTGCAGCAACACTCCGAATTCGCGACCGAGCTGCAAGGGTTCTTTGCGGATCTCGACAGAATGCAGGCCACCAAACTCCAGGCGGTTCCGGAATTGGATGCTGCTGTGATTCCTCAGCACGAACCCAAACCGGGAACCATCATGGGAGGTCGTTACAAGCTGCTGGAAAACATCGGCGAAGGTGGGATGGGATCGGTGTGGGTCGCCGAACAGAAAGAACCCGTTAAACGCAAAGTCGCCATCAAGCTGATCAAAGCCGGGATGGATTCGAAGCAGGTGCTGGCTCGCTTCGAAGCCGAACGTCAGGCACTGGCCGTAATGGATCATCCGAACATCGCCAAAGTCTTCGACGGCGGCAATGGCCGAGCACGGTCGACCGTTTTTCGTGATGGAATACGTCAAAGGAGTCCCCCTCACCGAATACTGCGACAAAGCTCGCCTGTCATTGAAGGATCGCCTCAACCTGTTTATCCCCGTCTGCCAGGCCGTTCAGCACGCCCATCATAAAGGCATCGTGCATCGAGACCTCAAGCCGTCCAATATTCTGATTTGTCTGTACGACGGCAAGCCGGTCCCGAAAGGGCGTGACGGGGTGCACGATCATTTCGCCCCTTTGGGGCTCTGGTCTTTCGTTTCGCAGGTTCCCGGGGCGTTGCCCTGGGCTTTCACATTGTGTGCCTTTGGCACAGAACGCTTTGTGAGCAATTGGCGCAGCGTGAATTCAGGAGCAACTCCAACTTCAATTGCGGGGCGCCCGGTGAACAACCTTCTCGCCCAATGGACGGGAAGAGAATGGATCTTTTCGGATCACCCGGATTCCCTGCTTTTGCGCAGCCCAGGGTGGGACCAGCGGCGATGAGCCGCGAAAGAACGCAAAGTGCGCAAAGACGTTCCGGCGAGCGGCATGCGTCAGCTTGCCGGTACGTTGCGGTTCCGGCGTTTCGCGTTAGGTTCTGCTCAATCGCAATATACCGGTGGGCTGACGCCGCACCGCTCGACAGAATGGAATGTAGCCATCTCGCTCCGACGGGACGGGCCTTCTACAAGCCTGCGCGACCAAACAGCATTCGTGGACTGTTGTGCAAATCATCGTTTGAGAACAGAGCACCTGGACCTTGTGTGCGGTATGTATTCCAAAAGGCTCATCACGGCGGAGCGTGATGGCCACATTCGCCAATCACTTGACCACATCGCAGAACATGCGAAGCTGCGGGAATACTGACTTTCCCACCGAAATCTCCCTCCCCAGGAGTGTGGCTCATGCTGAGTTCTGTTCGCCGAATTGTGTGGCTGTGCGCGCTGCTGGTTACTGCATCCGCCGCAGTGGCTCAGCAACTGAAGCTCGATGTGAAGCAGGGCGATCATATCGCCGTCATCGGGAATACGCTGGCCGATCGGATGCAGCATTCCGGGCATCTGGAAGCGATCCTGCACTATCGATTTCCGGAACACAATCTCGTCGTGCGGGATCTGGGGTTCAGTGGGGATACGCTGACGGAACGGCCTCGGTCGGACAATTTCGGGACGCCCGACGAATGGCTGAACAAAGTCGAGGCCGATGTCGTCATCGCTTTTTTTGGCTATAACGAATCGTACGCGGGGGAAGCGGGCCTGCCGCAGTTTCGCAAGGATCTGGAAGCCTTTATTGATCACACACTGAGCCAGAAATACAACGGCGAATCGGCCCCGCGACTGGTGCTGTGTTCACCAACGGCGTTTGAAGATCTAAAGTGGCCTCATCTGCCGGATGGAAAAGAGCACAACAAGAATCTGGAATTGTACACGGGCGAAATGGCGAAGGTCGCGGCGGAACGCAAGCTGCCATTCGCGGATCTGTTTCACCGCTCGCAAATGTCAAATACCAATTGGGATGACAGTTTGATCCGAAATCTGGAGGGCCAGAAGCGAGGGCGATTTGGCAAAGTGGCAATCGATAACGAAGGTGAATTAGCGATTGTCCTCACCCCCAAAACAATCAACGGCGTGCATTTGACAGACCATGGCAACTCAACAGTCGCCACATATATTGAGCAAGCAATTTTTCCTCGTCAGAATTATGAACCGCCGGTCTACGAGAAGTTCGACGCCATCCGCAAAGCCGTGCTCGCCAAGAACCATATCTGGCACAACGTCTATCGAGCTACCGACGGATACTCCGTCTTCGGAGGTCGTTCGACACTGCAGTTTGTTGACGGGCAGACCAACTTCGATGTGATGAAGCGGGAGCTTGAAATTCTGGAAGTCATGACGGCGAACGGCGATCAAATGATCTGGGACGCCATCACCGACGCAGTTGAGGATCGAGCTTACCTGGAACTCCCTAAGCCGCTCGAAGTCAAAACGAACAAACCTGGCCAGCTCGAAGGCGGCCGCCACAAGTTCCTCGGTGCTGAAGAAGCCATGGAGAAGATGACCGTGCACTCGGGAATGAAGGTGAACGTCTTCGCATCCGAAGAACAGTTTTCGGACCTCGCCAATCCTGTGCAAAGTGCGGTCGATACCGACGGTCGTCTGTGGGTCGCCGCATGGCCGACCTATCCGCACTGGAATCCGCTCGAAGCCATGAACGACAAGCTGCTGATTTTCCCGGATGAAGATCATGACGGAGTCGCCGATCGCTGCATCACATTTGCCGACGGCCTGCACAATCCGACTGGCTTTGAATTCTGGAACGGTGGAGTTCTGGTCGCGATGGCGCCAGATATCTTCTTTCTGAAGGACGTTACTGGCGATGGCATCTGCGACATCCGCGAACGCATTTTCCATGGGCTCGATTCTGCCGACACGCATCACACGGCGAACGGCTTTGTGATGAGCCCCGGCGGCAAGTTCTATTTTTCCCGCGGCATTTTCCACGCAGAAAACTTCGAAACGCCCTGGGGGCCGACCAAGCGATTCGGGACGGGCGGTACCGGAGTTTACGAATGGGATCCTGTCACATTTGATATCAACTTCCATTTCCCGATTGGCCCGAATCCTCACGGTGACACCTTCGACCAGTGGGGCAATCAGTTCGCGACCGACGGCACGGGAGGCACGGGCAACTATATCGGGATGCCAGGCCACGGGGCTCCGGGACAGCTTTACGAAAAGCGCGTCCGCCCGGTTCCGGCGATCACGATTCTGGACAGCCAGCATTTCCCGGAGGAGAATCGCGGCAATCTGCTGATCGCCAACGTGATTGGTTTCCAGGGAGTGACACAGTACAAGTTTGAACAGCAGGGAGCTGGCTTTTTCGCGAAGGAAGTTGAGCCGATTCTGTACTCGTCCGACGGCAACTTCCGCCCGAGCGACATGGAGATCGGCGGCGACGGAGCCCTGTATGTGCTCGACTGGCAGAACCCGATCATCGGCCACATGCAGCACAACCTCCGCGACCCCAGCCGCGACCATCTGCACGGTCGTATCTACCGAGTCACCGCCGACGGCCGCGAAACTCAGAAGATCGTGAAGCTCGACAAGGCGAATACAGCCGAAGTTGTCGCGACGCTCGCGTCACCGACGCTTTCCGAACGCTATCGAGCGAGGCTGGAACTCACGGGACGTAATCCGGATGAAGTCATCGCGGCGGTGAATGACTGGGTAAAGCAGTTCGATGCGAAGAATCCCGAACATGCCCGGCACCTCACAGAAGCGCTGTGGGTGCATCAGCAGCACCGGCGACCCGACGATGCGTTACTCACCGCA
>JANOUN010001331.1:0-3014 GCA_031416875.1 Planctomycetota bacterium
GGTTCGGTCAACGTGAGTTCGAACCCGTCTGGCCGGGCTCGCATTTCCTGAATCTCAAACGGAGTTTTCCCGGACCCGCGCAGGCGCTCCAGAGAAAATGGTTTGGTTCCGCGTGAGCCCCAGCCGCGATTCGTGCCGCCCACAAACATCGTGGCGTCGTCCGTCATCCGCAGTGCCAGCGTGCCTGAACTGATGCCTTCACGAAACGGAAAGCAGGCTCCCTGATAGTGGCCGTTGATCTTTTCGATGAAGCAACGCATGACTGTGCTGTGCGTCACGTCACCCACGAACAACTGATTTTCAAACGGTCCAAATTTCCCGTGACTCACGTCACACGCAATGCCGCTGGCGCTCTGCCCCATCTTCTGATACGGAAACAATATCACAGGCGGCTCGTATTCCGGAATCTTGTCCGCTTCGGTCATAATCCGACTGCCGCTCAGTGGTTCCTGAGGTGCCGAATCCTTGCCGCCTTCCGTCAAAGAAAACCAGCGATTGCCGCCAGGATGTCCCTGAAACGACCCCGGGCGCAGCCACTTCAGACTGCAGGTGCCGTTCCACGGACCCTGATTGTCGGTATAAAAAACGTCGCCTTCGGCATTGAAGCCGATACCACCCGGTGACCGAATTCCACTGCATGTCGGGATCATCCTGCCGGACTCATCGATCCGCAGCGCCCATCCGCGCCACGGACAATCGCTTCCGAACGATCCTGTAAGACACAAGGTCACCCACATGTTCCCGTCTTTATCGAACGGCGAACCAAACGCATACTCGTGATAGTCGCCGTTGATACTCCAACTGTCGTTGAACGTTTCGAAATCATCGGCTTTGCCATCATGGTCGGTATCCCGCAACCGTGTCACTTCACAACGCTGCGTGGCATACAGCCAGCCATCTCTGTAGCTCAGACCGAGGATCTCGTGCATGCCCTGAGCATACAGTTCAAACGTCGCCGCCGCCGGATCATCACCCCGCGCATTCGACACTCGATAGATGTCTCCGCGGCGTGTGGCAATCGCCAGTGTGCCGTCGGGAAGCGGCTCGATCGCTCCCGCTTCCAGCACGATGCCTTTTGGAATCTGGAATTTCGTGAGCGGATAGAAGTCGTCTTCCGTTGGCGCAGCGGCCTCCTGCGCAGGGAGACAGTTGGACGACGTCAGCAGCAGGAGACTGGCGAGAGTTAACATGATTCGCATGATCTGGACTTTCATAAAATTTATCGCGATGCCAGAGCCTTGTAGGGTGTGTGCAGCGGAGCGAAACACACCACGTTCATTCCTGCGGTGTGTGCGGCGGAGCGACACACACTGCTCTGCAAACGTTGAGAGTTGAATATTCCTGAGAAGATTTTTGGCAACGCATCATTTTGAGGCCGACTCAATGGAGGCCGACTTCGCCGAAGTCGGCTCAGCAGATTTCAGCGAAATCTGCTTACTTGTTTCGGTTGCGGTCGAAGCCCGCTCCAGGTTTTACCCTGCGGTGCGTTTCGCTCCGCTGCACGCACCCTACTTAAGGCCTCATCACCACACAATCGTATACCGCACCATGGCCTGGCCGTCGGCGTTGAGTCGCACCGGGACCAGCAATTCCTGATGGCTGTCAATCGTCCGAATCACGGGTTCGCACTCATCAAACTTCAGCTGCATTCCGTTCGTCACAAACATACCATCGACCGCTTCGATCTTCGGACCAGCGGCGATTCGCAGATACACATTCTCCATGCGTTCAGATGATCCGACGATCACTGTCCTTTGAATTCCGTTGTCAGGACTGGCCATAAACGGCTGGAGGGAATCCGTCACAGTGACATCATTCCACTGATACCTGAACGCAGGCACGCCACTCGTACCCAGCAAGTAACCCTTGAAATGAAATCCATTTTCACGAGGCGACTTGTCCGGCCACGGTTCATCAAGTGACACCAGTGTGGCGATCGGTGGACCTGCAGGGAGTGTCATGACATGGTCTCCCAGCGGCGTCTGATTCCCAGGGCCGCGATCCACCCAGTGCTTTGACGCATCAATGAACCCGCCGTGCCAGATCAGGCGCGGAGTCATGTGTTCGGCATCCCAGGCGAAATGAGCTTTCTCCGGAAACCCGACCGCGATCCCGCGCGGCGACAGTCCTTCAATGAAATTGCGATAGATGATGGGTCGGTCGGCAGGAATCAGTTCAATGGCTTCCCGCATCAGCCCGGACGGAATCTTTGCCCGCTTGCCATCGAGCAGATACTGCCAGATCGCTTCAATCTGCACACCTGCATCGCCGCCCAGAATGTCAGGCACCACGGACCGCCCATTTGGCCACGCGGCCGGCATGCGGGTTCCCGGACGATAATGCTGCGGATCGAGCATATAACGGTGGAACCAGTCACGCCTCAGTCGCCGCGTCATGGTCGTCATATCGAGCGATTGAATTCCGGTGGCCGCATACTTTTCAAAGGTGTGACATTTAATACACGACAATGCCTGGTCACCAACCATCAATCGCGCATCGGCTTTGACGCGGTGATCGGCTTCCGGCATCACAACCGGAGCGACAGATTCCTGCAGATCACTCGCGATCAGTCGCGGGGCCAGAGCATCGGCTGGCGCGTTGCCAAACTTTGGCATTCGGGTCTTCATGTAGGGGCGATCTTTCGCGCCTTCATTCAGAATCGTTTTGAGCCATGCTTCGTTGAGCTTATCTCCGGCACCGTCCAGAGCAGGTGGCACTCGGCCTTCATCACCCATCTCCGGAATGCTGCCGACAAACACATGCGTCAGCGGTTCGGACACACCGCCGATGCTGCCGCGGGCATGGCAGGCGTAGCAGTTCATGGTGAGCATAATTTGGTTGATCTCGCTTTTCGCAGACGCGACGTTTAACGTGGCATTCGGGCCGCGCGATGCCAGGATCGCAGCAGTGATGTCGTCTCGCTGACGTGGGCTCATGGCAAAGTTCGGGACGCTGGCCGCAGGTTGTTCTGCCAGACAACCGCCGCCTGTTTTCAGGTCGGCGAACTTTGGTGC
>JANOUN010001332.1:0-10274 GCA_031416875.1 Planctomycetota bacterium
CGTGGTAAATCCCACATTTTCGCCGCACTGCCGTTTCCGGCAGGTTGACTCAAGTTGAGTCACAGCAAAGGTTTAGAAAGTCGGGGCGACACGATTTGAACGTGCGACTTCCTGCTCCCAAAGCAGGCGCTCTAGCCAAGCTGAGCTACGCCCCGGATGTTCGAAGACGGTTGAACTGGATTACCAATTGAACCAACGACAAACAATGTGACACACTCTCCTTCGAACGGGTTCAAAGGAACGCATGCGGGGCGGAGTGTAGCGTGGTCGAGTCTGCTATGCCAGAGTTCCTGGTTGAAGTTCTTACAGGTTCGAAAGAGCTTTTTTGGATTTTGCTCAACGGTCTTGCAGAAACTGCAGGTTGCCGTTTTGAATGCAGAATTGGCCGGAATAGCAGTGAGATTTGACTGCCAGTCCTCATGAGGATGCGTCCTTGCGGCTCTCAGTCGCGAGAAACTCGTGAGTCCTGCGGCAGCGATTTGAGTTGGATCGCCGAAGATTTGTATCTGCTGAGTCGAGAATGAGCCGGTTCTTGCCGAAAGATTCTCGACGATCGGTTTGAACTTTAATACGGACGAACAAGGGCGAGCTGAATTCACTCCTCCAGCCGATATTTACGTCCTCGCTCTTGTCCATCACATTATCATGATGCAAAAGGCGAGATCCACGACAAGACAGTCGACTCTGCTACGATTCCATCCATTGATGGAATCTTTGCCATCATTGCCCGTCAACTCCAGTACTCGGTAGGAGTTAAGATTGTCGATAATAACGAGGCCCGACGAAGGCCGAAACAAGTCCCCCTTTGATGTTGTGAGAACTGATGACAATCAAACCGAGCCACTGTCAGCGGCGGCACAACACACAGTTGCGTCTGGTGCGTTCTGGGGATTCCTGATCACACAGTTTCTGGGTGCCTTCAACGACAACTACTTCAAACAAATGGTGTTGTTGACCTGTGCGAGCAACGTCGCAGTTGTCGCGGGGAAGACCGTTGCAGATCCGGATCGACAGTCTCTGGCGATGGCGGCGTTTGCATTTCCGTTTATTCTGATGTCCGGGCTGGGGGGATTCCTGTCCGATCGTTGTTCGAAACAGCGCGTCATCGCAGGCTGCAAGCTGGCCGAGATTCTGATCATGACTATCGCTTTGGTCGTGCTGCTCATCCCCGGACTCAGTGCGGACGCGCAGTTGATCTGGATGATCTCCGTGCTGAGCCTGATGGGGGTTCACAGCGCAATCTTTGCACCGTCGAAGTATGGAATTCTGCCGGAACTGTTTCGAGGTGATAAACTGCTGCCTGTGAATGGTGCCGTGCAGATGACGACGTTTCTGGCGATCATTTTTGGTACGGCCTGCGCGGGATTTGCGCTGGATCAGATTCGGGATTCGATGTGGATCGGCAGTGCGATTGCCGTCTGTATTGCCGTGGTCGGAACGCTGGCTGCTTTGCTCATTCCGGCCACGCGGATTGCCGAGCCGACCTTGAAACTCAAATTGGAAAATCTTGCGATCCCTGCCGACATTGCACGACTCATTTTGAAAGAGCGAGGATTGCTGATGGCGATTCTGGTTGCGTCGATGTTCTGGTTTCTGGGCGGTGTGACTCAGATGGCCGTGAATACGCTGGGTAAGTCGACAATGGGACTCAGTGCCACGCGCACGAGCTTAATGGTCGTATCCATTGGAATCGGGATCGCTGCCGGATGTGCGATGACGGGTTATTTTGGGAAAAAGGGAAATGGTCGGCGATGGGTGACTGTTGGTGCGTGGCTGCTGTGTTTGGCGCTGTCAATGGTGGCATTTCTGGGAAGTGGACAGCTTGGCGTTCCTGCAAGTTCAGGAATTGTCGATGCCAATTTTTTCACGGCGTTGCTGCGGGCCGATGGACTGGAATGGAGTTTGCGAGTGAACATGATTCTGCTGGGCGGCGCGGCTGGCATGTTTGTGGTTCCTGTGCAGGTTTATCTGCAGCAGGCACCACCGGATGACATGAAAGGGCGGCTGCTGGGAGTTCAGAATCTGATCACCTGGATTGGCATTCTCCTGTCAGCCCTCTACGTCGGTGTCGGCAGTTTGCTGCTGAATATGTGCTTCGGGCCGAACGGCGAATCGAAATACCAGTGGGTGATTTTTGCATCGCTCGCCGCACTGCTGCTGCCGATCTGTTTGCTCTATCGGTTGCCGAAAGTCGAAAGCTTAAGTGCGACAAGTGCGTCCCAATAGCGAAGTACTCTGTCGCTGGGGAAGTCAGAGTCGGATCAGCAGCCAAACATCCTCGCCTTCTGATCTGGGGCGATATTTGCAGTCGAATCAGCCAGGCCCGACCACCGGATCAGTCCAGACTCGGAATGACTCAAGCTGATTTCTTCCGAAGGTCGTCGTGAGCGCCACGTCAGCGGCATCACGGCCTCGCGCCATCAGGATGCGCCCAATGCGAGGTACGTTATTCCGAGCATCAAAGGCGTACCATGAACCACCGAGATACACTTCGAACCACGCACTGAAATCCATCGGGCTGTCAGCGGCTGGCACACCGATATCTCCAAGATATCCTGTGCAATAACGTGCGGGGATGTTCAGGCTGCGACAAAACGTGATCGCCAGATGCATGAAGTCCCGGCACACACCCACACGTTCTCGATAGACTTCGCAAGCGGTGCGATTGGGTCTGGCCTGTTGGTAGTCGAAACGAATGTGCTGGTGGACGAAATCACAAACGGCCTGCACCAAAGACCATCCTGCCGGCAGACTGCCAAACTGATTCCACGCAATGTCCTTTAGCTCACTGTCAACTTCGCAGTAGCGGCTCGCCAACAGAAACAGCAGGACATTGTCCGGCAACTCTTCCACAGGATGTTGGTGGGCATTCAATGCCTGTAGATCGGGCATGCCTGTGTCTTCCACAATCGCATCGTTCTTCAACACAACACGACCTGCGGGCACGACCATCCGAGAGCATCGATTTCCGTATCCATCCAGATATTCAGTGACAGAAACTGGCGGCTCGACCCGCAGATTCTCAGGCTTTCGGATACGGGAGGCAACGTCGGGATGGATCAGCCCCAGTGCGAGCAGCGGCGATGGTTTCTCGAACAAAAACGCAACTTCGTATCCAACGCTGATCAGCATGGACGTGATTCCTGAGGTTACCGTTCATGCATTCCGTACTTGATTTTGAGACATTGGCCTGCACACTTTCGAAATACATTCCGCATTCTGGAATGTTCTGTGTCGTTTTACAACAAACACAATGGCGGATTCTGGATCGCGAACGGGTGCCGACCAACTCTGAGACCAGTCGCCTCCAGCGTCGCTCTATCTGCCAAAGGGCTCAGCCTGCCGGGAGTTCCTGAATCCAGTGTGATTGGACTCAGGCGTTCTGTCAGTCGGTCTATTGCGCGCGTTGACCGGCGAGAGGACTAAACATTTTGTCAGTGTCCGGGTAACATTCGCGCTAAGTGAATCGTCTGTCCGACGTGCGTGAATCCTTCGTTGACCGAGAACACACTCAAGGCGTGCTGAAATTGCTTTTAATCCGCGTCATCATGGCTGTTTGTCTCACGGGGCAAGTGTCTGCCGACCCCACCGTCGTTGCTGTTGATTTTGAAACTCAGGTCCGACCGCTGCTCGTGCAGCACTGCGCGAAGTGTCATGGTGCGACGGTTCACAAGAGCGGGCTGCGGCTGGACGCAAGGCATTCCGCTTTCAAAGGCAGCGACAGCGGGCCCGTGATTGTGCCCGGCAAGGCCGATGAAAGCAGACTGTTTCAGCGAATGACCTCCGCCATCGACGAGGAGCGTATGCCTCCGGAAGGACCGCCGCTGCACGCCGACGACATCGACCTGCTGAAACGCTGGATCAATGCCGGCGCGGACTGGCCGGAAACGGACTATGATCGCGAAGCAGCCCGCGATCCGCGACTTGACCACTGGGCCTGGCAACCCATACGGAACGACTCACCGCCAGCGCTGCCCGCGCAGTTAGAAACGATGGTTGCGAACGACATCGATCGATTCATTCTGGCAACGCTGAACGAGAAGCAACTCGCTCAATCGCCGGAAGCCGATCGTCGCACTTTGGTTCGTCGCTTGTCGTTCGATCTTCATGGACTGCCACCAACGCCTCAAGACGTCGATGCGTTTGTCAACGATGCCGCTCCGGGGGCTGTCGAGAGACTGGTTGATCGCCTGTTAGCATCGCCGCATTACGGCGAACGATGGGCGCGGCACTGGCTGGACATTGCTCATTATGCCGACACGCACGGGTTTGAACGTGATCAGCGCCGTGACAATGCATGGCATTATCGCGACTGGGTGATCAAGGCGCTCAACTCCGATATGCCGTATGATCAATTTCTGCGTGATCAGATTGCGGGCGACGTGTTACGTCCCGACGACTCCCAGGCTGTTGCTGCGACAGGATTTCTGGCAGCGGGTCCCTGGGACTTTGTGGGACAGGCCGAAACCCCAAGTCCCGTCCTGAAACGGCTGGCTCGGGCTGATGATCTCGACGACATGGTGACGCAGGTGATGACAGCGACCTGCGGAATCACGATCAACTGCGCACGCTGCCATGATCATAAACTCGACCCGATCTCGCAGCGCGAATACTACTCGCTGTGGGCTGTATTCGCAGGCGTCAAACGCGGCGATCGGATTTTGTCATTGGCTGAGCAACAGCAACTGACCCAAAAGAAGGCGGAACTCGATGGACAACTCACTGTCGCTCGAACTGAGCTTTCGCGACTGCAGGGGCACGGCTGGAGCCTGGCGGATATTGTGGGTGGGGGCGATGGCCGCGGATCCGGTAAAGCAGGCGCTGCGATTGATCCGCTTTCCGGCAGCGTGACGGAAGGTCGTCGGGGTTTTCTGGATGCGGCCAAGGCGAATCAATTCATAAAATCCAGTCAGCCGTTCATTGATGGCGTGGTGATTCCGGACGGTGGCGATTCCGGCAGCGTGCCAATTACGTCTACCGGCATCGTCGCAACGAACGTCCCGGACACCAGCGGTCAGGCATGGGATGCAATTCGCAACGGGCCGGTGAATTCGCAGTTCTCCACGGAATTGAGCGGCATCGATTTTACCAAAGGCGGTCATACGCTGCTGTCATTGCATGCCAACTCAGCGATCACGTTTGATCTGAAAGCGATGCGCGCCGCCGGACTTGCCGACGTCGTGCATTTGAACGCTCAGGCCGGATACTTTGGACAAACACCGCGCTCCGGTGCCAGCTTTCACGTCTTCGTGGACGGGGAACTGCAGGCAGAACGAAAGGCCGTCGGACGCGACGATGGCCTGGTGGAAATCGACGTCCCGGTCCCGGCACTCGCGCAGTTCCTGACGTTGATGGCCACTGACAACGGCAACGACATCGGTCACGACCAGATTTGTTTTGCCGACGCCGTTCTGCGTTCGCCTGCGTCCGCGCAGACACCAGACGACCTCGCGACGATCACCGCGCTGAAGCAGCGGATCGGTGAACTGCAGCAGCAACTGGATTCACTGCCGACCCCTGAGAAGATTTACGCGATCAACACTGAGACCCCGCCGCCCGTCAAAGTCCTGCTGCGTGGCAATCCCGAACAACCCGGCGACGAAGTCACACCAGGAACAGTTTCGTGCGTGCGGATGCCGGCATCGTTGGGCACTGCAGATTTTAGCGACGCCCAGAGACGAATTGCTTTAGCCGACTGGATTGTGTCACCACAGAACCCGCTCACCGCCCGTGTCATCGTCAATCGTCTGTGGCACCATCATTTCGGCATCGGAATCGTGGATACTCCGAGCGACTTTGGACTTGGAGGCAGTCAGCCATCGCATCCGGAACTGCTTGACTGGCTGGCGCTGCAACTGCCGGCAAACGGCTGGTCGCTGAAGTCCATCCATCGTCTGATCTGCCTGAGCGCGACGTATCGACAGGCATCAGATTCCACGCCGGATCGTTCCGAGTCGCCGCGAAATCTGGCACAAACTGTCGATGCCGACAATCGTTACGTGTGGCGTCAGAACCCGCGGCGGCTGGATGCCGAATCACTTCGCGATGCCGTGCTGGAAGTCAGTGGCAAACTGGACCGGAAAATGTTCGGTCCCGGATATCGTGACTTCGACTACAAGGAAGAATACGCTCCGGTCTACACGTATGTCACGGCCGATCGACCTGAACTCTGGCGACGCAGCATCTACCGTTTCGTCGTTCGCACATCGCCCGATCCGTTCCTCACCACGCTCGATTGCCCCAACGCTGCCAACTTGTCCCCCACGCGCAACGTCACCACCACGGCCCTGCAGTCCCTGGCGCTGTTGAACAATGAATTCATGCTGAAGCAAGCCGGATACTTTGCCGCCAGGCTGACGGAGAATCCTGGTTCCACTGAGTCTGAGCAGGTCGCACTGGCGTTCCTGTCAGCGTTTGGGCGACGGCCGTCAGCCGCGGAATCAACGGCGTCCGTTGCCTTTATCAAGTCAGCCGGACTGGCAGAATTCTGCCGCGCTCTGCTGAACGCCAATGAATTTGTTTATATCGACTGACACGAAAGACAGTGATTGATGACGATTGAGTTCAATTTCGAATGCCAGTCCGCCGCCAGACGGCTCGTAAAACTGGCCGTGGAGGAAGACCTGCGCGACATCGGCGATCTCACAAGCCTTTCCACGATTCCGGCAGATCTGACTGCGACCGTCAATATCGTGTCGCGTCAGTCCGGCGTAGCGTGTGGACTCGCGGTGCTGCCGATTGTGTTTGCGGAGCTTTCTGTTGCAGTGACGGTCGAGAATCAAATCCACGATGGCGATGCCGTATCTGAGCGGACTTTGATCGCATCGCTCACCGGTCCCGTGCAGGCCCTGTTGACCGGCGAACGCACGGTGCTCAACTTCATGACGCTGCTGAGTGGAATCGCGTCGCGCACGGCACTGTTTGTGGCAGAAGTGCAGCACACGAAAGCCGTCATTCTTGATACGAGAAAGACGTTTCCTGGTTATCGCCTGCTGCAGAAGTACGCGGTCCGCTGCGGAGGCGGAACAAATCATCGGATGGGTCTGTACGACGGTATCCTGATTAAAGACAATCACATCGCTGCCCGCGGCGATTCGACCTGTGCGGCCGCAGTTGCTGATGCTCGTTGTTATGCAATCGCTCACCAGGTGAACCCAAAAATCGAAATTGAAGTCGATTCCTTGCAGCAATTACAGGATGCACTGCGGGAGTCACCGGAGATTGTCCTGCTGGACAACATGTCTCCGGCGATGCTGAAGCAGGCGGTCGCAATCCGGGACGCGTCAGCATCCTGTATGACGCTGCTCGAAGCATCCGGTGGTGTGACGCTGCAGACCGTCCGCGCCATCGCGGAAAGTGGTGTGGACCGTATCAGCATCGGAAGCCTGACACATTCGTCGCCCGCAATGGACATTGGCTTTGACTGGCCCTGGTGATTTCGGCTGCAAAAATCCATCACGGCGCTGGCTGAACGGGCGCTTCAGTATTTGAGCTGAGCATCGCCAGAAAGGCACTCTTCATGCGATCAACGGCCGTCGGCAAGGGACCAGGCATGGTGGCCCCTGATGCCAGTTTATGGCCGCCTCCGCCAAATTGCTCAGCCACGGCGGCAACGTTGTGTGGTACTCGACTTCGAAGACTGAATTTGATCTGCCCCGTCTGAAGTTCTACGGCAACGAAAGCCGCTTCTGCACCGCCTACCGTCAGGCAGACATTGACCAGTCCTTCTGTATCGGAAGGGACCGCACCGGTTTCGGCCATATCTTTGCTGTCGGCGTAGATCCACGCCAGGCGTCCTTCGGCTTCAACCTGCGTCCGTGCCAGCACTCGGCCGCCCAGGCGAACGCGTGCAAGTGATGACTGTTCGTGAACAAGATTGTAGACGTAATGCGGAATTGCGCCGCAGTCCATGAGCCGGGCGGCAATCTTCATCGTCCGCGCGCTGGTGGAAGGAAATCGAAACCACCCTGTATCGGTGGCAATCGCGGCGTACAACCAATTGGCAACTTCTGAGTCAAACGTAACGCCGAACTCTTCCCCGATCTCACAGATCAGTTCACCAGTCGCCGCCGATTTGACGTCTTTCAGTTCGATCGCATTCAGCTGATCGGAACTGACGTGATGATCGATCACGACGCGCTTGGCGGCCGATGCCTGGATGAAATCGGCCATGGAGCCCAGTTGCTGCCATGCACTGGTGTCCACGATGATGACGACATCATGCTGAGGAATCGTCGTTTTCGTGACAGTGTCGTTCAGTTTCAGAATCACGCCGGGCGGATTCATGAACTGCAGATTTGCCGGGGGAGCGGAGGCGTTGACGATGGTCACTTTTTTGCCCATCGCCAGCAAAATCGCCCTCATCCCCAGTTCGGAACCTAAGGCATCCGCATCGGGCCGAACGTGACTCGAAATCAGAAACGACTCGTTTTCGTCAATCACCGTTTTCAACGGTGTCCAGTCCAGCGCCGACACAAATCACTCCACTGTTCAAGTAGTATTGGGCCAGATCGACTGTTCCGGCCTCATGGCTCGTTGTGCCGCGTTGCATACGCGCCAATCACTCATCGTCGGAGAATCAGGCTGGAGTTGCAAGTTCCGCCGCAGATCAAAAACGGAACCCGTACAAATTCCGGAATAAATGCGGAATCATCCGACTCTGCACATCGCAGGAAAAACGCCGCTGGCTACT
Organism: Planctomycetota bacterium; assembly: GCA_031416875.1. Lineage (GTDB taxonomy): Bacteria > Planctomycetota > Planctomycetia > Planctomycetales > Planctomycetaceae > SXXK01. Next base: position 8,693 of record JANOUN010001332.1, read on the forward strand.
GCGGCGTTCAGGTCGCGGAGCCTGAAAGTTCAGAGCGGCGACGCGAAGTCAACAACGATCCCTCAAACACATTCCGCCGCGATTCACCTCGCGTGAAATTCATGGGGCGCAGAATCGACAGCTGCTTTCAAGAGTACCTGCGCGGGATTGATAGCCTTGAATTTGCCTTTGTTCGCAGTGATCTCGAACGCCTGGGGGACGGATTCAAGTCCGTAAAGCTGATGGGTGATTGTCGATCTCAATTGAACGCGACCCGATGCCACAAGACGGACTGTATGTTCCAGATGCGCTTGAGTGCTGATGTCCGGAAACAGATAGCGCAGGCTGCGTTCCCGCAACAGATCGATGTTCATTTCGAAGGGTGCACCAAACCATGAGACGCCGATGAGTTTGCCGCCTGAGCGAACGGCATCGATGGCTTGCCTCACAGTTTCGGTCCCGGCCATTCCTTGTTTCGGACTGCCTCCGGCACATTCAAAGACGACATCAGCGCCATTGCCTTCGGTCAGATCCTGAATCGCCGCGACGACGTCGCACGTACGCGCATTCAGGGAGTGATCGGCTCCCAGTTCTTTTGACATTCGACACGATTCGTCACGCACATCCACCGTTATGATTCTCCCGGCCCCGCTGATCCGGGCAATCTGAAGGCACTCCAGTCCCATACTGCCCTGGCCGAAAATCACAACAGAATCGCCCATGTTCAACTGAGCGGTTTCCACGGCGGCCACACTGTCGCTCAGTGACTGCAGACACGCGGCTTCACTGTCGGAAATACAATCATCGACTTTCACCAGAGAGATTTCCGGCAGGATGGCAATCTCACTAAAGCAGCCTGGCAGATCGAATCCGATCACCGGACCTTTCCGGCACAGCCAGCTTCGTTCCGAAAGGCACAACGGGCATTTTTCGCAGGGCAGTTTTGCTCGTGCCGCGATGCGATCTCCGACTTTGAAGCGGTGGACACCTTCGCCGACTTCCACAATTCTGGCACAGAACTCATGACCAAACAGCTGCACCGGTGCTTCGCTTTCCAGTCTCCGTTTAACGCGATCGTAGGCCAGCGTTGGAATTCCGAACGCCAACTGAGCCTCGGTTACGCTGGGCTGAACACAAAGTGGTTCCACCAGAACGTGACGTGGCTTCAGAGCGGGGACAGGGACGTCATCCAGGCGAAAATCGCCGAATCCATAGAATCGCCAGGCACGCATTGAGAGATCCTTCAAAGTGTTTGCAGAACGAATTTCTGGAGAGTGTGACAATCCGGCGAAACATGCCCTCGGTTGGCTCCGGCAGACCAGACGACCTCAGACACATAAACATCGCCGTGCGAGTCGATTCTGATATCGTGCGGTGCATAGAAATCGCCCGGCACCGTGGGATGAATGCCGCCACCCCAGCGTGCCAGCAATTCGCCTTCGGGTGAGAAGACACTGATGCGCCCGCCGGTTGCCTCTGGATCGGGCGGAAAAGTTCCCGGCCACATCCCGGAACGATAGCCCAGTTCCGCGACAAACAGGTTTCCGGCCGCATCGAATGCGACCTGACAGGGACGTGCAACGTCGGAGCGTTCGCCGATCCG
>JANOUN010001333.1:0-2005 GCA_031416875.1 Planctomycetota bacterium
CCTTGACGCCTCCGCCCGCCAGCCAGGTTGTGAAGCCGAAATGATTGTGATCTCGACCGTTGCCGTTCTCGGTCGTCGGCGTGCGGCCAAATTCGCCACCCCACAGCACCAGCGTTTCATCCAGCAGCCCGCGCTGCTTCAGATCCGTCAGCAACGCAGCGATCGGGCGATCGATGTCACGGCAAAGGTTGCGTGTCTGATTGTCGTGATCACTATGCGTGTCCCACGGCTGGCCGTCGCCGTAGTAGACCTGCACAAATCGCACACCGCGTTCGCTCAGGCGTCGTGCCAATAAACCGCCGTTGGCAAAATGCCCTTCGCCGTACGATTCACGAGTCTCTTTGGATTCCTGCTGAAGGTCAAACGCCTCGGTGCCCGTGAATTGCATGCGAAACGCCGTTTCCAGCGCCTGCAAACGGCCTTCCAGTTGTCCATCCGGGCCGCTCCGTTCAAGGTGCAGTCGATTGAGCTGCGTCATCAGGGAAACCTGTGCCACCTGATCGGCTCGTGAAGCGTCTGAGTTACGCAGAAACGGGATCAGCTTGTCGGGAACAGGATCGCGGTGATTGATGTATGTCCCCTGATGAGAGCCCGGCAGGAACGCGCTCGTCCAGAGAATCGAAAACCGGACAGGCTTGCCGGGGCACAGGACAACGTACGCCGGCAGATTCGCATTCTCACTTCCCAGTCCGTATGACAACCACGATCCCATGCTGGGCCGTGTCGGCAGAATCGTGCCGTTGTTCATCAGCAGCAGAGCAGGGCCGTGATTGGGATTGTCGGTGAATGTGGAGCGAATGATCGCCATGTCGTCGATGCATCGCGCCGTGAGTGGCAACAGTTCACTCACCGGAATGCCGCTTTCTCCCGCGGGACGAAAACGGAAGGGCGATGGCATCAGCCCCGCAGTGCGGCGTTCAGTGCGGAGATTCGCTTCTGCAGGCCGTTGCCCGGCGAATTTCAACAATTGCGGTTTTGGATCAAACAGATCGCCATGAAACGGCCCTCCGTTCATGAACAACTGAATCACGCGCTTCGCCTTCGCCGGGACGTGCGCAGCCTGCAGTTCGCCGCTGGCCTGCGAGTTCATCACAGACAACAGCCCGAGCGATCCCATTCCGCCGCCCAGCGCCTGAATCAGGCGGCGCCGGGTGGGCAGGTTTGGCTGGTTGTCGTTCATATATTGACTCCGAATGTCCTGAGCGTTGCCCAACGGAAGTAGCTGAATTCGCAAGAATTCAGAGTATCACCGCACGGAAAGCAATCCGAATTCTTGCGAATTCGGCTACAAGATGCGTGCGCAATTTCAAACCCCTGGATTCGGGTCAAACAATTCAATCCACAAAATGAAACTCATTCAAGCCCAGTAACGCTTGCAGATAATCCTTCCATCTGCGTTCGGCATTCTTTTCGTCCGCAAGATACGCATGTGCGATCGCAAGTTCTGACTCCGTGACTTCCCGGGCGAACAGCAAACGATAACAGGCTGCGATTCGATCGTCGTCCGATTCGATCGGTTTCAGTCTCAACCACAGGTCATCGGCCTGTTTTTCCATCCACGGCGAATTCAGTACGAACAGTTGCTGCAGCGGAGTTGTCGTGTGTTCACGGCGCGGGCTGTGCGAACTGGCTTCCGGAAAATCGTGCATGCGGAGGATGCCGTTCATTTCTTCGCGTTCGACTTTCGCATAAATCGTCCGCCGCACGTTGCTGAGATCATCGACAGGTTGAGACGGTCCGCCGATTTTCAGATCCAGCCGCCCGCTTGCTGCCAACGTCGCGTCGCGCCACATTTCGATGTCCAGCCTGCGGCGATTCATTCGCCACAGCAGTCGATTTGCAGGATCGGCCGCGTCCGCCTCCAGGCGAAATGCGGTTGACTGACGATACGTTGCGGAAAGCAGGATCTCGCGATGCAACCACTTGAGATCCCAACCCTGCGCGACGAATTCAGACGCCAGATATTCCAGCAATTCCGCGTGCGTCGGTCGGTCGCCCTGCGAAC
>JANOUN010001334.1:0-2736 GCA_031416875.1 Planctomycetota bacterium
CTGAGGGACGTGTTGTTGAGTGAGCCGCAAGGCGCTAGCCGCGGGTTGTGCATTCGGTCAGCACCGGCGGCTAGCGCCTTGCCGCTCACAAAACCTCAAATCTGACCGCGCGGAGTATACTTCCCAGGAGGCACCGGCAGTCTGCATCTCACCCGCGGTTTCGGGAAATGAATTTGGACAGGTTCTGGCTCAGAATTCCCCCACGACCTGGCCGTCTTTGGGAGAGCAAAGCGTCTGAAAAACACCCCACGCCGAAGCATCCGCACACGCTGTCACGTCGGAAATGTAGGAATGCATGTTTTCGCTGAGAAACTTCACAGAACCATCGCCAAACAGAAACTGGGCTCCGCCTGTATGCTGGCTGGAAAAGCCATGATTTGCCGAGGTAGGAGGATTTATCTGCAGGTAACCCAATGCCATTATTCCATCAGCCCTGTCACTCGGCAGCGATGGAGAGAAACTAATATTATCTGCAGTTGTAATGCCAGCCCAGACTGCTGCTCCGCCGGGTTGAGATAACCGTATTCCTGCCGTCGCCCGTTCTCCAACCATAATCGTATTGCTGCTGCCATCTGTAATGTCTCGCATTTTTGCGCTCCAGTTCCATGCAAAAACGCCGGGGATTCGATCTGAGAACAGGTTCCATGCGCACACTCCGTGAATCCCCACATAGTTGGAAGTTGAAACGGGTTGTACTGCGCCGGTGGTGCCACGAAGTGATCGACTTGCATTGAGTGGTTGACCAGGGTCTGAGGGGCAAAGATACGGAGGTATCGGCGTTCTCAGGAATGCCAGTTTGATTGGATCAGAGATCGCCTGGTCAAGCCTTGTTGCCCCGGGGTTCAACTGGTTGTAGAGGTTAGATTGTTCCAACTGCGGCAGCGTCAACACCGCCCAACCCCATGCCGTCTGAAATTGACGATTGGTGCTGGTTGATACTTCGCCGAGTGGAAACTGCTTGTAGATGTCATGGTAGTTGTGGAAGGCGATGCCGATCTGTTTGAGATTATTCTTGCATTGCGTGCGGCGTGCTGCTTCCCGAGCCTGTTGCACAGCGGGAAGCAACAGAGCAACGAGGATCGCGATAATGGCGATCACCACAAGCAACTCGATGAGAGTAAACCCCCGCCCTTGTTTTCGCACGCGGATGATCGACGATAAAGGTTGCGTCTTTAAGTCCAGCGTGATTCCGGATGCTGTCTTGTACGGCATGGTCGCTTTCCTCAACTAAGATAAATGATGACACGTGATGTCAAAATGCTTCGGTCGGCATTCCTTCATTGTTTGCAATCGCATTCACCTCGTCGGCAGAAAAGCTCACGTTAATCTTACTTCCTGCTCGAGCTTCAATCACTCCATTGTATTTTGCTCCGTTAAGCCCCGCGAAAGCTGGTGATTCATTCAAGGCGGGGGCCGGTGAACCAAATGGATCTCCAATCACCACAACGATCTCGGATTGGCCATCAGAGAATTTCGCGCCATCAGCAGCCTGGAACCTCCCTTGAACGATGCTGATTGTCAGTGGTTTTCCGTTTTTTGGCTTCAATGTGATCGAACCCACCGGGACCGGCTCTCCATCCATACTGACGAATCCCGCGATCGCGGCACTTTCAGGCCAGAAACAGACCGCGGTAAAGATGGCAATCAAACCGGCCAGCACATACACCAGTGGCGACGAAGGCATTCGAAAATTCAGCGGCTCCCTTTTTCGCGCTGGCTTGGTGCCTGCTTTCTTTGAATGTTTCTCTTCGGGTACAGGTCTTCCTGTCGGAGGCGGAGTCGAAATCGTCGATGCCTGCACAGAGGCACCAGATCGAAGTTCCATCGGGATTTCCGCACTCTGGTCTCGCTTTTCAGGCGCTGGCGAGGCAAACGCGTCCCACCAGTCCGGGGATGGATCATCAGCAGATTTCCCAATAGGCTGCGGACTGGTTTCTCGGGATCGACGGGCTTTCTTTGGCACTTGAGCGTCATGTGAAACCGTCACGTCTTTGGAATCGTGAGCTGCGTCAACAAAACTGGATTTCGGATCATGTGAGAATTCCGTTTCGTTTGCGTCAATTGTTTCCAGAAAATCCGCTGGAAAATCAGCCAAACTGAGTTCAGGAGAGACTGGCTGCTTTGATGTCGGAGTTCTGACCGCTGCAGCAGTCTCGACAGCCCGGGGGAAAGTCAGAGTCTCAATTTCACCGCACGGTATCCAAGCCGCCGAATCGTCTCGCCTGATTCGATCCGAAGCCGTCATTGTGCCGCCGTCAATCAGATCCTGAAGCTCTTTAATTACCACCGGACCGAATTGCTCACCACGCAAGCGAAAGAAATATCCAGGCGCTGCGACTGCATGGTCGGCAGCATCGCCTGCAAGAGCTTCCGGGGCAGAGGCAAGAACATCGGAAAAGTCGTTGTCATCCACTCGGTCTGACCTCCCACTACAATGAGGGGGGCGCAAAGTCCTTGTAAATTCCGCCTTCGATAGATCCTGATTTGACCCTGCTTGTGCCATACAAATGTCACACTAAGCTGCAGAGCCACCCAGGATGTTTGGGCGGAGACTACCCGGCAGAACTGGTGATTTCAAGCGAGTTTTTTGGCGCCAAAAAAACAAGAGATTTGAGCAAACAGATCAGCACCTGGGTAGAGCGGAAAAGAAGCCCGGCTGGACGCCTTCAGCGGTCACAACAACCTTCTGGAAGTCAAAAAGGTGTCGGAAACTGCGTGGTGTTCAACATCGGGGGC
>JANOUN010001335.1:0-11528 GCA_031416875.1 Planctomycetota bacterium
TCGAGCAGTCAATTTTTCTATAAAACGGCTGGCAGGTCGGGCCATCCAAGCTTCCTTGCTTGAGGTTTCAGACAGTTCCCCTGTATCCTAACAGCTTCTGCACTCCAACGTAATCACAAATTACTTACAGGCCAGTGCTTATGGGGAGGCGGGACTCTGTTTTGTGCTCCATCGTTCGTGCGTTGAATTTTTGCACCCAGTTGATTCAGTTTCTGTTCGAACGCATGGTAACCGCGATCGAGATGATACACGCGGCGGATTTCGGAATGACCTTCCGCCGCCAGGGCCGCGAGCACCAGCGCGGCACTGGCACGCAGGTCGGATGCCATGACCGGGGCCGCCGATAATCGCGAGACACCGCGGATGACGGCGGAATTGCCCTGAATCCGGATGTCGGCTCCCATTCGGACAAGTTCTGCGGCGTGCATGAAGCGTTCTGGAAAGACCGCATCGGTGATCAGACTCTCGCCGGCGATTGTGGACAACAAGGCCATGAATTGAGCCTGGCAATCTGTCGGCAGTCCCGGATACGGTTCAGCCGTCAATCGCGCCGGGCGTTGCATGGAACCGGCGCGAATGTGCAGCGTGTCGTGCGTGACGTCGATCGGAACACCGATCAGATTGAGGGCATTCAGGACGCATGACATATGCGTTGTCGGTGCGTTCCTGATGGTCACGTCGCCGTGAGTGATTGCAGCCGCGATCGCGAGAGTTGCGGCTTCAATCCGATCCGGAATGACGGTGTGACGAACATTGTGCAGCCCGTCTACGCCGTCGATTTCCACAATCGACGTACCGGCACCGGATATTCTGGCCCCGGCCGCATTCAGAAATCGAGCGAAATCCTGAACCTCCGGTTCCTGAGCGGCTGACCGAATGATAGTGCGGCCTCTGGCGCGGGAGGCGGCAATCATGACGTTGCAGGTTCCGGTGACAGTGGGGCCATGCGGTCCGCACAGATCCACGTCGGCACCGCGCAGTTTCGAGCCTTCCGCGACGATGTATCCAGCTTCCAGTCGAATGTCGACTCCCAGGGCAGCCAGACCGCGCAAGTGCAGATCGATCGGACGATGACCGATGTTGCAGCCGCCTGGCAGAGACACTCGCGCCGTACCGAAACGTGCCAGCAGCGGTCCGAGCACGCAGACACTCGCTCGCATCTGACGCACCAGTTCATACGGTGCAACGGATGATCGGACATCACTGGCATTGATGCGGATGCACCCGTCTTCAGGGAGATCGATTGCGACACCAATCGACTGCAGGAGTTGTCGCATTGTGGCGACATCGTGCAGCTGCGGAATCTGCTGAAGGACGACTTCACCCTCAATCGCCAGCGATGCCGCAAGGATCGGCAGCGACGCGTTCTTGCTGCCGTCAACGTGGACCGTTCCATGCAGCGGATGGCCACCTTCCACACAAAACATGTCCACAATCAGCTTCCTTTCTGATCACCACAGACTACAGAATTCCTTCGACAATTCGTTCATTGCCGCTGAGATCGCGACGGATATTTGTGATTTGAAATCCCGATGACTTAAGGAGTGTGGCGACCGTCTCACATTGTGCAGGATCCAGTTCCAGTGCGATGAACGCGCCAGGTTTCAGAATCTTCACAGCGTCGGCGGCAATCCGCCGCACGATGTCCAGCCCATCATTGCCGGCAAACAATGCTTCTGCCGGTTCGTGCTGTGCGACTTCCGGCTGCAGAGAGTCGCGTTCGTCGTCCCGGATGTACGGCGGGTTGCTGATGAGTCCGTCAAACAGCGTACCGCCAGCCAGCAGCGGTTGCAGCACATCACCTGCCAGGAGTGTGACGCGGTCGGCAACTTCCAGTTTCTGCACGTTGCGCGTGGCAATCTCCATCGCTCGCTCAGACAAATCTGTGGCGACGACACGACACAGTGGTCGTTGCCGGGCAATGGTCACGGCAATACATCCGGACCCGAAACCGACTTCCACAACTGTCCGGGGCTCATCTTTCGGGATGCGTTCCAGACAAATGTCCACGAGCGTTTCGGTTTCCGGTCTCGGGATGAGCACACCCTGTGCGACTTCAAAACTGCGGCCGTAGAATTCACGCGAACCGATGATGTAGGCGAGGGGTTCGCGCTTCGCGCGACGCTGGACCGAGGCTCGCATCTGAGTCCGCTCGGCGTCTGTCAGTTCGTTGTCGATATCGGTGTACAGCCGGATTCTCTGGCACTGGCGGGCGTGAGCCAGCAGCAGTTCGGCTTCCAGTCGCGGCGATTCGACGCCCTTCTGCTTCAGAAACCCCGCCGTCCATTCCAGGATTCGCCGCACAGTCCAAACGTCAGCACTTGCAGGTTGGTTGGCAGGTGTTGACATAGGATGCGAATGCAATCAATGGGCGAATGAGTCTTGTCGTTTGTGTTGCGTGGTCGGGATTGTAGTTCGAACCACGAAATTGTTCTACGTTCGCTCGAAATTCAATCCTCCGCCTTGCTCCCATCGCCGCACATTTTGACGATTCTGGGATCAAAGCGAGCCACCACTTCGACAAGATCCGCTTGCGCTGCCATCACCTGTTCAATGTTCTTGTAAACCATCGGAACTTCGTCCGAGCCAGCCGACAGCACCTGAATTCCTCGTTTGGCAAGGTTCTTCTGCACAGCTCGAAAGTTGAACTGGTCCAGGGCCTTCCTACGCGACATGGCTCGTCCGGCACCATGCGAAGCGGAGTTCAGGCTTTCCGGATTTCCCTTGCCTCGCACGATGAACGCCGGATCGGCCATTGACCCCGGAATCACTCCCAGCTCGCCTTTGCTCGCCGGAGTTGCTCCCTTGCGATGTACGATCACGTCGCGACCGTAGTGATGCTCCTTCCACGCGAAGTTATGATGATTTTCGACTCCGGCAATCACCCGCGCGCCGAGCAATTGCGTCACCAGGCGATGGATCACCGCGTGATTTGCGGACGCAAATTCGCCCATCAGATTCATGGCAGCCCAGTATTCCTGTCCCGTCTGTGACTGCATGTCCAGCCATGCCATGCGATCAAAATGCTGATGCTGTTTGGGCATGTTCGCTCGAGCCATATTGGAATACGTCGAACACACCGATGCTCCCGGACCGCGGCTCCCACTGTGACTCAGCAAGGCAACATACTGACCTGCGTCGAGATCCAGATCTGCGGACCGCTCGGAGATGGTCACAACACCGAACTCAACAAAGTGGTTCCCCGATCCCGATGTGCCAAGTTGCTTGCGGGCTTTGTCTTTGTTCTCACGAGTGATCCGGGTGACAGACCAGTCCTCATCCATCACGGGATGGTCCTGAGGCTTCTGGTGGACCGAGCCGACTCCGAAGCGAGTCCCGTTTTCCAGGGCATTGCGATAATGCTCAAATCGCTTTTCCAGCGTTTCGACCGGCATGTCGAGAATGGAGATTTTCATGCGGCAGGCGATATCCACACCGACGGCATACGGAATCACGACATCCTGAGTTGCCAGCACGCCTCCGATGGGAAGCCCATAACCAATATGCGCGTCCGGCATCAATGCCGCACCGACGGCCGCTGGAATTCGACACGCATCCTTCATCTGCTGATGAGCGCCGTCGTCAATATTCGTCCCCCACGTGCGATAGCCGATCGGTTCGAATTCGGGCTCAGGATCCGATTCCGTGAGTTCCCGCGCAAGGCCATCCAGAACGGCATCTCCGAGAAACAATTGAGGGTTCTCGGCCACCAGCCGCAGCCGATCTTTGATTGTGCGTTTGTCAAAGTCCGGCGATTCCGCCAGCACTTGGATCGCCCGAATCGCCTGATTCACAGCGTGCCTCGGTATCCCGAGCTTTTCGAGTTGTCGAGCGTTCATTCGTGAAGTTCCATCGTTTAACGCGCTGCCGAATGCGAGGCCATTGTTCTGGTTCGTTGTGAGTCTTGCGCAGACACCGCCGGAGGTGAAAGGTTCACGACTTTTGATTGCTGCAGCGGTTTCAAGGAGCCATTCCCGCTACTGCGGAGCTTGCCTCCAATGGCGTGGACTTAAGGCGAGCGGGGGATGTGAATCCCCTGATTTGTCGCGAATGATGCGAAAATCAGGGCACTTACGTACCCCGCTCGCCAGTCGGATTGCTTAAGTCCACGCCATTGCAGCTTGCCTCCGCAGGGCGATCATTAAGGCCAGAATCGAAATAGCCGAATAGGCTCAATGCCACGACACAGCTTGCCTGCGTCGAGCGATTAGAGCCAAGTATCAAGATTTGGTAGTTTTCCCCGCAGTTCTCTGCGATAGCAATGACTGTCCGCCAAAACGAGATGGCTTGCTTTCTGCATGTCGATCGTACTTTTGATCAACGCATTTGACTCTTCCCAATGGACAAGCTCTCTTCGTCCAACACCACTGGTCTGAGCATAAAGGACATGGTCAAAGTCTGCTTTGGCGGGCATTGTTCCATCATGAATATGCACGGTTGGAAAGAAGAGACGCTGACCAATTTCTCGCAAAGGAAACTCGAATGCCATCGGATGCGGTTTCAGCTGAATGGGACGGCGTCGCACTCCAAAAACCGGCGAGGAATCCGTTGCGGGTTCTTGCGCAGGTTGCTTGAGTTGAAAAACGACAAAGCCGTAGTTGGCATACTGTTGTTGCGTCAACCAGATTTCGGGATCAATCCGAAATCGTTCGTCGAGTCGCTCGAAGTCCTTCATGGCAGGGACAAATGATGCAACAAAATCGCCTACGTTGTGAACCGCCAGAGTTCCTCCGCCACCAAACCCTCCTCCTCCACCCTGGAATTTGCCGCGGCTCTTTTTTGATGGGAACAGAGCCTGCAGGTCATCGAAGAAAGTCGAATAGTCTTCAAGATTGATGAACTTGACAGAATCCTCCGGAGCAGACAGCGGGACTGGAACGGGGAGGATCATCGCCACGTCGTCGTTCGTTGAAACAGTCATCGAGTAGACGAGAATCTGGCGAGCGTAAACTCGTCGCGCTGCAAAGATTCTCGTGCCAAAGACATCGACAGGATTTGGCTTAAAACAGCACATCTTCAGTCCCCCACCGAATGATCCCCAGATGACGATATTTGTCTTACATCCGGAGGCCGAGTGTCGCCTTTTGCCCTGCAAAAGCAGTTTTTCTTTCGCGGATCGAAAGACGACTTTCAGCTCCCGATCATGACGAATGATTCATCGAGCGGTCGAAAAAGCGAATTTTACAAATTCATCGTGTGGATTGGAACGTCGAGTTTCTTTCATCTCACACTTATTCGGCGTGTGAGGAACCAGCGGGCAGGTTGCCTGATCGCTGCTGGCGGCGGAGTAATGCGGCTTCGATGAAGCCTTTGAACAGCGGATGTGCGTTGTGAGGCTGTGATTTGAATTCAGGATGATACTGCACAGCCACAAACCATGGATGTGATGCAAGTTCCACGATTTCGACAAGGCCTCCGTCGGGACTGGTGCCTGCGATGGTCATGCCGGCGTCGCTGAATTCTTTGCGGTAGTCCGGATTGAATTCATAGCGATGGCGATGACGTTCGCTGATCTCTTCCTTGCCGTAGGCTGTGGCGGTGCGTGTGCCGGGAGTGATCACACACGGCTGGGCTCCCAGACGCATCGTGCCACCTTTGTAGCGGATGCCCTTCTGGCCTTCCAGAAGACAGATGACCGGATGCGACGTGTCACTGGAGAATTCGCTGCTGTTGGCATCGGCCAGGCCGAGCACGTTGCGAGCGAATTCAATCACGGCGCATTGCATCCCGAGGCAGACGCCGAAGAACGGGATTTCGTATTCGCGAGCGAACTGGATCGCCTGAATTTTGCCTTCGATGCCGCGCATCCCGAATCCGCCTGGAATCAGCAGGCCATCGACGCCTTTGAGCAACAGTTCTGGTTCCTGTCGTTCCAGCTCTTCGGCTTCGATGCGCTTCACATTGATTTGTGTCGAATGGGCAAAGCCGGCGTGGTCGAGCGATTCGTAGATGGACTTGTACGCATCGCGGTGCTCGATGTATTTGCCAACGACAGCGATGGTGACTTCGTTGCGAGGATTGCGAATGCGATGCACAAGCGCCCGGTAGTCGTCCATCTGCAGAGGACCGGCATTGAGATGCAGTTTCTGGCAGATTAATTCGTCCAGGCCATGTTCGATGAGGCCGATTGGAACTTCATAGATCGAAAACTCTTTGTCGACTTCTTCGATCACAGCCTTCTTTTCGACGTTACAGAACAGCGCGATCTTGTCGGTGTGTTCGCGGCCGATCGGGCGTTCGGTGCGGACGATCAGAATGTCGGGCTGAATACCGATTTCGCGAAGCTGCTGAACGCTGTGCTGCGTTGGTTTGGTCTTGGCTTCACGGGCGGCTTTCAGATAAGGGACGAGCGTCAGGTGAATGAACATGACATTCTCTTTGCCGATGTCGAGCGGAATCTGGCGAATCGCTTCCAGAAACGGCAGACCCTCGATATCACCAACCGTACCCCCCAGTTCCGTGAAGACGACATCGACATCCGGCGTGGCAAGGATCAGGATACACGCTTTGATCTCGTCCGTGATGTGCGGCACAACCTGGACAGTGTGACCAAGGTATTCGCCGCGGCGTTCTTTTTCGATCACCGACAGATAAATCTGACCGGTGGTGTAGTTTGAATGCCGATTCAGTGTGCCGGACGTGAAGCGTTCATAGTGGCCAAGATCGAGGTCAGTCTCTGAGCCGTCGTCCAGCACATAAACTTCACCATGCTGATAAGGGCTCATCGTGCCCGGGTCGACGTTCAGGTACGGATCGAGCTTCTGCATCCGGACCTTCAGGCCGCGACGTTCCAGCAGCATCCCGATCGATGCGGACGTCAATCCTTTGCCGAGTGAACTAACGACGCCGCCTGTGACGAAAATATGCCGACTCATAATGGACCTGCGTTCCTGTCGGCGGTGAAAGATCCGCTTTCAGAAAGGGCTGCTGACGGCGCTCGGCTCAGATAGGGGGCTCGGCTGCCACGGGGAAACTGAAAGCCCCGTCTTTCAGGAAGTGTTTCATACAGGACTGCCCCTCTGGCCTCAATGGAGCACGCCTGCATTCTTGCTGAACCAGGAGAATTGGTCGTCCGTTTCCGGAATTCCTGAACACCACGAGCTTCAAGGAATGAGAAATCCCGCAATTTCGAAGGGCCTGGAGTTGTCCGTTGAACGACAACGTCTGCAAAAGTTCAAGTTTAAACGCCATTGGTGCTGAAGAATGGTGGGCGGTTTGGTGAGAATCGGGAATGTGTCTGTGGGCAGGTCAACATGCGAGTCTTAAACACATTCTGGAATTCAAAATTCGGAATCTCTGATATCTTTCGTACAGCCATGGTTTTCATTCGAGGAAGCTCAAGGGGCGGAATCACAGTCGGCGGAGCGACTGAGCTACGTAGGCGATGTCGCTCCGCGACTCGCATTCTTGTCCCCGGTCTACCGCAAACGAACTCTCGTGGCTTTAGAAATAGGCTTCCGTTCTTGCTGATGCCGCAATGCGATTACGAAACATGAGCGATACAAACCAATGACAACATCAATCTTTGATCTCAGCGGCGAAACGGCCGTCGTTCTCGGTGGCACGGGAGTCCTGGGCGGCGGTATGGCGGCGGCCTTGGCGGCGGCAGGTGCGAAAGTTGCCGTCGTCGGGCGCAGCGAAGAACGTGGCATCGCCCGTGTGAAGCAAATTGAATCTGCAGGAGGCACCGCCATTTTTCAGTCGGCAGATGCGCTGGATACGGCGTCTCTTACCGAAGCACGCGATGCAATTATGGCCAAACTGGGATCGATCAGTATCTTGATCTCCGCGGCGGGTGGCAATCGCCCAGATGCCACATTGCCACCAGGCAGCGACTTTTGCAAACTGTCGCGCGATGGCTGGAATGGCGTCTTTGAGCTGAATCTGGTTGGCGGTGCCTTATTGCCGGCTCAGGTGTTCGGTGAAACCATGCTGGCTCAGAAGAAAGGCAGCATCATCAATATCGCGTCGATGGCTGGCATGATTCCGCTGTCACGAGTCGTCGCCTATTCGGCAGCCAAAGCGGCCGTCATTAATTTCACAAAGTTTCTGGCTCGCGAATGGGCCACGCGCGGCGTGCGTGTGAATGCGATCAGTCCCGGCTTCTTTCCTGCAGATCAAAACCGCGCACTGCTGTTTAAGGAGGACGGAGCATACACAGAACGAGGTTGTCAGATTATCGGTCATACCCCGATGGCGCGCTTTGGGAATGTTCAGGAACTGGACGGTGCCGTCGTGTGGCTGGCGTCACACAGAGCATCGTCGTTCGTGACAGGGCAGAATATCGTCGTCGATGGCGGGTTTTCAGCGACGACGATTTGAGGGAGCGGATTTCAAATCTCAAATCTCAAATCTCAAATCTCATATATGAAATATGAAATATGAAATGGTGGTCGACGGAACGACTGAGTTTTTGTCAGGCTTTTTCGTCAGGTGACCGTAATGCCAACCGCTTCGTTACTCAAAAAACTTCTGCATTCCATTCCTTTGGGACGCAATGCGGATCCTGCACTGCGAGCCGCCGTGGCGGCGGATGATCCGGCTGCCTTTCAGGAGGCATTTCTGACCGTGATCGCGAAGCCGATGAAGCGGCTGCGTAAGCAGCTGGGGCAATCCTCGCTGCTGGCGACATGGTCTGTGGATGCAGTCGATTTGAGCGGTGGCGAACGAGAACTCGCGGCATCACTCGACGACCTGTCTTCGCGTTCGGTGACGGAATCCCGTGCGACAAAGAAACGCAGGGGCCGTAAGAGCAAACGGACCAGCACGCCATCAAAATACGACGAAGTGATCGCAAACTGGCTGGTCGAAGTCGGTGCCGCGCCAGGGCTCTGGGAAACGATTGCAGTCGCCGAAATCCTGCTTCGTGAAGGACAGGCTTTGTCGCCCGAAAATTTTACTCAGGCGATTGCCGTCCTTGCCGACGCGGCGATCCGCGAATCTTCCGGAGGGCTGTTTGATTCACCGTCCGCGACAGAAAACAACAACGCTGTGAGTCAGATGATCCTGGAGGGCGAATCGCCCTGGATCTGCAGCCTGCTGTTGAGTCCTCTCGGCGGTGTGCAGACACTCGCAAAGTCGGCAACAGAATCGTTGCGGAAGGTTCTGCTGGAATGCACGGATGCAGAGGGTTTGGTGCATGGATCGCTGCTCAGTCGTCTGCCTGAATGGTTGGCTCCAATCACGCGATGTACGATCTGGTCGGAAGCTTTCCATGAACCGCTGTGGCGCAGCGATAGTGCGGAACGGCTGACTTTGGTTACGGAGCGTGCTGTATTGCTCATGCTGCCGACGCTGCATCATCAGGCTGACGGAGCTCCGAACAGAATCGCGCCGTCCCTGACGGATATCCTGGAGCTGTTGATTCCGGTGTCCGGTTCCACGCACGAGAAACGGCTGACCAGGCTCGTGAAGGATAGCCGCAAACTGGCCGGTGAGGTGACTCGCCCGAAGAAACTCAAGAAGTCGAAAACCGTCGAAGATGCTGGTGAAGTTAAGCCTGCAACCGAGAAATCTGCAAAGAGCGAATCCTCCGCGAGCGTCAGGAAACAGAAAAAAGAAGCAAATCGCAAACCCGTCGAAAAGACGCCGAAGCCTGAGGTTTCCTGGCAATCCGACGCGTGCTGCCTTGCGATTCTGCGTTCATCGTCAGACATGGACGCTGACACACTGACTCTGGAATGGCATTCCAACTCTCCTCAGATCATGATCGCAGCCGCAGGTGTTCCGATTCTGACGGGCAACTGGAACTGGTCCGTGCAGCTGGATGACGAAGTCCTGCCTTCGCCGACCGGATGGAAGTGCAGTTGCTGGTTTCTTGATCCGGAAACCGTCTTTGTGGAACTGGAAGCGGAGGGTGCAGCAGAGTTGAAACAGGTGCGCCAGTTGCTGCTGGCACCGTGCGACCGCTTTGCCATGATGACCGACAGCGTTACCTGCAGCGACCCGGCGCGCAAGGTCCAGTTAGTGACATCCGTGCCGCTCGCGGAGGGCGCAGCATGCACCACGTGCTCCGTCACACGGGAGTTGACAGTTTCTGTCGGGCCGCGAACGGTGCGAACGTTTCCATTGTGGCTGGAAGACGACCGGATTCAGCACGCTCTGGGGAGTTATCGGGAACACGATGGGCAACTGGAACTCGCCGGAGTCGGAAAAGGCGGCGTCACGCTGCCACTGGCTCTGGACTGGCATCCAAAGCACATCGATCAACCGGCGGACTGGACTCGACTGTCGGTCACGGAATCGCGTCGCCTCGTGGGTGCCCATGAAGCCAGCGGTTTCCGAATTCGGATCAAAGATCACCAGGTATTGGTCTACCGCAGTCTGGTGGCCCCGACGATCTCTCGGGCCGTCCTTGGCCTGCACACATGGGACGAATCCGTTTACGGCCGAGTTCCCTTGAAGGGCGGACTGCTTCAACCGCTGGTTGAAGTCGAGTATCCCGAATAGGGAGCATTGTAATGTCAGACCGGCAGTTGCGGTCCCGCGCCCACGCTGCGCGGACCAAAGCTCGCCAGGAAGTATCCAGCCAGTGCGGCGCGAAATTGTCACCGAACCGAGAGACAACGCAAAAATGGACGGCGGTCAGATTGCGTCTGGCGGATGTCGGTCAGCAAAGTCAAATGTAGCGTCGCATTTTTTGCAGCGGCAGGTCGTGATGGACCCTTTCAATTCGTCGTCGCGTTCGGCAACCTGAATCAGCGCGAACCACGAGCGACACTCAGGGCACACGCGAAATGCGCAGGGTTGCATCGGTCTGGCAAGTATGCCAATTGTGTTCGATTTGTCGGCCATTGGAAAAACTCAAATCGCCGTATGGAAGGTCTTTACGCACCACCGTGAACGAAGCGGATGACGCTGTGTTACGAAAGATTGTACCAAGGCCAACTCAAGTTACGAAAGATCGAAGGTAAGCCGAGCCACCACAGAAGTCCGCTCCGCCCCTTTGACTGGGCCAAACCGGCATTGATCAGGGACAATGTTCCCCAGCCAACGAAGAATCCACTGTTCTCAGGGATCATCAGGATTGCTCCTCGAATCGTTGACACAACAGCGGAATCGCAATTTCACGCCAGAACTCGGGAGACACATGTCCGCTCGACATTCCTCCCGTATCGTAGCAAGGAACCAGCTGTCATTCATCAGCAGAGATTTCGGCTTCGTCAAGTTCTTCTTCTGGTGAACCCAGCATCCATGCGGTTGTGAGCAGCTTTTCGGTTGCGGCCTGATGGAAGAACTTGAAATCCTCTGTCGTGGCAAGGAAGAATCTGAGGCACGTTCCTTCCTTCACAGGCTTCACGCATGTGCTGTTGCTCAGACCCTTCTGCCAGAATTCAATGTCGCCGTCGAATCGCCCGTGCTGCCAGACGTACGAACGGGCCTGTCGAGCTGCTGCAAACCATCGACGTTTTCCATCGATTATGTAATGGAGAATGCGTTTTCGCAGGTACGAGTCTCGCCGTGCTTCTAGTTGTTCTTTGTAATACTTCACCAGAGCAGAGTTTTCGATGTCAGCAAGAGCAGTATCC
>JANOUN010001336.1:0-1803 GCA_031416875.1 Planctomycetota bacterium
TGAAGCCAGAAGCACCAACCGAAGTCCGCGGTGAATTTGATCCGATCGCCAGCAGTCTGCCGGGCGTTCCGGTTTCTGAACATCTGCCACGGCTTGCTCAACAGATGCATCGCACGACGTTGATTCGATCGATGCATCACAGCGTCAACAATTCTCATGCCGCTGCTGTCTATGCAGCATTGACGGGGCATGATCGAGGCAAACAGGGCGGAGGTGCGAAGCCATCGGATCATCCGTCGCCGGGTTCGGTGATGGCGAAACTGCGACCGGCTGCCAATCGCACTCTGCCTTACATCTCTCTGCCCTACAAGACCAAAGAAGGCGCGGGCGGGCCTCTGCAGCCCGGATTCCTGGCGGGCTTCATGGGGCCGACATTCGATCCCTTCTGGGTCCTCAACAATCCTGATGCCGCAGATTTTCACGTCGACAATCTCTCGTTACCCACACCGGTGACACCGGCACGCATGACTGATCGCTCACAGTTGCTGTCGGACCTTGGCCGAGGCCTCAAGATCCGCAACGAACCGTCACTGACCGCGATCGATGACTTCCAGTCGCGGGCGTTTGAACTGCTGACGTCCGATGCGGCTCAACAGGCATTTGATCTGAATCGCGAAACTCCGGAAATGCGGGCACGCTACGGCCGCAACATCTATGGTCAGAGCACCCTGCTCGCTCGACGACTGGTTGAAGCAGGAACTCGATTTGTCACGCTGTCATGGGCTCCGGATGCCAACGCAACCTGGGATACCCACGGCGACAACTTCAATAAGCTGAAGAAGATCCTCCTGCCGGAATTCGACGCCGCTTGCAGCAGCCTGTTGCAGGATCTGGACGATCGTGGTCTGCTGGACCGCACACTCGTCTGTGTGCTGGGCGACTTCGGGCGAAGCCCCAGAATCAACGCCAACGCAGGCCGTGACCACTGGAATTCCTGCTACACGATCATGCTGGCCGGAGCCGGGATTCGCCAGGGTTTCGTCTATGGAGCCAGTGACCGGACAGGTTCCGTGCCTGCCGAATCGCCAGTCAGCCCCGGCGACGTGATGGCGACGATTTATCGTCTGCTTGGCGTGCAATCGACGACGCAGATTCTGGATCCGCTCGGACGACCGCACGAAGTCGTGCCCCAGGGCCGCGTGATCAGCGAGATCATGGCGTGATACGAGCGTCCGTGAAGCATCGTTTAACCGCTGGGCACGCGGTTAAACGATGGAATGATATATGGTGAACAAAACCCTTACAGGATTCCTCATTCATGATCCGCCGACGACTCGGAAACAGTCCGCTCACCGTCTCCGACATCTGCATGGGCACGATGACCTTCGGGACTCAGTGCGATGAGAAACTCTCCTTTGAAATCATGGATCGTGCCTATGAGGCCGGGATTGATTTCTATGATGCAGCGGAAATGTATCCCGTCCCGCCGACAGCCGCGCTCTTCGGACGCACAGAAGAAATTGTCGGTCGCTGGCTGAAGACAAAGCCTCGCGAATCGGTGATCGTCGCCACCAAGATTACCGGACCGGCGCACGGCTGGTTTGTGCCACCC
Organism: Planctomycetota bacterium; assembly: GCA_031416875.1. GTDB lineage: Bacteria > Planctomycetota > Planctomycetia > Planctomycetales > Planctomycetaceae > SXXK01. The sequence continues at coordinate 1,553 of JANOUN010001336.1, forward strand.
GTGCGGCACGGGCATTCGGCACTCGACCGGCTGCAGATCATGCGTGCCGTTGAAGCGAGTCTGCGACGCTTGCAGACTGACTACATCGATCTGTATCAGACTCACTGGCCAGATCACGGAGCCCGCTACGAAGATGTCCTTGAACCGCTGACGGAACTTGTGAAGCAGGGCAAAGTTCGTGTTATCGGAAGCAGCAACGAAACCTGCTGGGGGTTGATGAAGAGTCTGGCCGCTGCCGAAAAACACAGTCT
>JANOUN010001337.1:0-1690 GCA_031416875.1 Planctomycetota bacterium
TCGAGCAGTCAATTTTTCTATAAAACGGCTGGCAGGTCGGGCCATCCAAGCTTCCTTGCTTGAGGTTTCAGACAGTTCCCCTGTATCCTAACAGCTTCTGCACTCCAACGTAATCACAAATTACTTACAGGCCAGTGCTTAGTTTCAAGTCATCTCGCTACCGACGATTGGCTGGGAACAGGTTATGAGATCAAACTGAAAAAGATCATTCAGTGCCCCTCTTCCCATTGGTTCGATCAGGACGCTGTCACGATTGATTTTGGCGAATTCCAGCTCGCCACTGAATCTCCGATACCATTTGACCAACTGACGCCTGAACAGTATGCCTTGTTGCTGCGAAAAATAGCTGCACTGCAAACAGAACTTGAAGGTGCCAATAAACTGGGCCACTTCCCAACGTTCACTCGGGCATATTTGGAAAAACGTTCCGGGGCGAGCGATCTTCATCCGCAGGATGTTGGTGAGGGAATTACTCAGATCATCCCGGTGCTTGTCGCATTGCAGCATGCCAAGTTGGTGCTCCTGGAACAACCAGAACTCCACCTGCACCCATCCGTGGCTGCAAGAATTGCTGATGTCCTGCTGGATGCAAGAATCTCGGGCAAAGAGTTGGAAAAGAATGAGTTCGAGGCGTTCGATTGGAATAGTTCCGATGCTGACCCAAAATGGCCGACGTTAATTGAAACGCACAGCGAGCATCTCATATTGCGTCTACTGCGCCGCATTCGGCAAACCACAGACGGTGACCGTCCCGACCACATTCCGCCAGTGAAGCCTGATGACGTTTGCGTGTTGTGGGTCGATAATTTGGGCGATGGAACAAAGTATACTCGACTGCGAATCAACGGTGCAGGCGAGTTCATTGACAGGTGGCCAGAAGGATTCTTTCGTGAACGCGAAGAGGATCTGTTCGGATGATTAACGAGTATGCAGTAGAGCCATCGATTGTGAGCAGTTGGGAACGACTGCAACGGATTCTCTCGCAATTCGGTTTCGATAAAAGTCGACTCATTGCACGAGTTCCAGGCAAATGGCAAATGGCTGTACTTGACGGCCTTCCGACGGCCTTACCTGATCATGAACGCTCGAAGATTGTGGCCAGACTCCGCGACTTTGAGGATCTTGTTTGTGTACCTCGAAAGCATGACTGGTCTAAAGCCAGGACGTGGTTGGAGAATGTGAAGGCCATTCATGTAGATGATCCATTTACTCTGATCCTTACTGCGATCGGTGAACAAATCTCGCTTCCAATTGTGCCGTATACGGAATTGGACGAATCCAACCCGCCACAGGGTTGGATCGTTAGCGGCCGGGTGGAGCGACGCAAGGAAGCGATGGCCAAGGCGTTAAGAATGGTCCTGCAGTCCGCTCGACGATTTGTTCGATTCGTTGATCCTCACTTTCACCCACTCACTCCGCGATTCCTCGCGCCGATGACAGAGTATTTGCAAAGTATTCGCACTGTTCGTGACCGGAGTACATATCCGGAAATTCAGATTCACACATCGAATGAGCAAGTACCGAAAGCATTCACTGAACAATGCAATGAGAAACTGAAAGGGCTACTGCCGATTGGAACCCAACTGACAGTGGTTCGCTGGCCACATCAAAAACTTCACAACAGGTACATTCTTACAGAAAAGGCTGGAGTCCTGCTCGGAACGGGCACAGACGAAAACCACAAGGGCAC
>JANOUN010001338.1:0-3516 GCA_031416875.1 Planctomycetota bacterium
CACACAACATAACCCGCGAAGACCGCCAGAAGCTGAACGGACACCGTGGGGCGGTCCTTTGGTTCACCGGTTTGAGTGGTTGTGGCAAAAGCACGATCGCGAACGCAGTGGATCAAATGTTCCACGAGCGGGGTGTGCACACTTTTGTGCTGGATGGCGACAACATCCGCATGGGGCTGAACAAGAATCTTGGTTTTACGCCCGAGGACCGGACCGAAAATATCCGCCGGATAGGTGAAGTTGCCAAGTTGTTCGCCGATGCGGCGACGATCGTGTCGACCGCATTCATCTCTCCTTACAAAGCGGACCGCGATCTGGTTCGTGGCCTGATGCCGGCGGGAGAATTCATCGAGATCATGGTCGAAGCCAGTCTTGAGACCTGCGAATCTCGTGATCCGAAGGGGCTGTACAAGAAAGCACGTGCCGGCGAAATCAAGAATTTCACAGGCATCAGCGCTCCTTACGAGAAACCAGAAAAAGCGGAACTCACCCTGGATTCGGACAACAAGGGTATCGAAGAACTCGCCAGGGAAGTCATTGAGTACCTCACAAAAGCCGGGATTCTGCAGTAGCTTTTCCCTGCTTCACGATGCGTAGATTCAAGGGCGAGCCGGGCGAAGAGAGCTTTGATCACGCCGTCTGAATCGAGGACGGACAACGCCTGGCGTTGTCCCCAGCAAGACAGTCATGCGGCGATCAAACCAGGATCGCCGTGTGTCAATGCTTGAATTAGCAACCGAGAAGCTGCGACAGGATGTCGCCGCCCGACCCTCGTGGATCGACTTAAGATCCCAAAAGAAACGCGGGGCCTTTCAGGAGGAAAGAGCCGCGACCTTCCTCTGTTCTGAAAGGATGCTGCGGATGATTTCCGTGAGTGCGATGGTGCTGCTTTCTGTTTCTGTATCGCTTGTTGCGATGGACCCAAATCTAACAGACCCGAATCACGCTGAACTGTCAGACGTTGTCGCCGATGCCGTTGACGCATCAACTGGAAAATGGCTGGACTCATTCGACGACGCCAAAAAACTGTCAATCGAAAAGAATATCCCGATCGTCCTGCACTTTGAAGCCGTGTGGTGCGGAGCCTGCCGCACGATGGATTCTGCGGTGCTGAGCCAACAGGATGTGGTCAGGCATCTCGGCAGTACTGTGATAGGTGTGCGTATTGACGCAGACCGTGACCCGGAACTGATCGCAAAGTACGGCATTTCTTCGCTGCCCACGGAAGTGGTCATCGGATCCGATGGCAATGAACTCGCGCGGTACGCAGGCAGTGCGACACTGGCAGAATATATGGCTCGCCTGAACACATCAGGTGCCAGCAACGAAGCAAATCCAAACACAAGTCCAGTTCAGGAACTGGATGAAAATCTTCGTCGATGTTTGCTCGTCATGCGTGATGGCAAAGTTGTCGGGCTTGGAGGATTCTCTCCGGTCGCCATGATGCGTGATAAGAATTGGCTGAAGGGCAGTGAAGAATTCGTCGGTTCCTTCGACGGAGTTGATTACTTCTTCCAGTCGGCGGAAGAACGAGAAGTCTTCTTCGCCAGTCCTAAACAGTTTGTCCCGGGCCTGCACGGCTGTGACCCGGTGGAATTGCAGCGCGGACGCCGGGCCGAAACCGGCGCCATTGAACTGGGGGCATTTTACAAAGGCCGCGTCTTCTTTTTCACATCACAATCCAATCGCCGTTTGTTTAAAAACAATCCTGCGTGGTATGCCGAAGGTATTTCCGCCGACGGAATCCAGAATCCGGAACAGTTTCCGTTTCTGAAATCTATGAATCTGAATTAAACCGCGTTCACAATGAGATGCGGAGTTTTCTACAGGGTGTGACAAGCGAGCAACGCGAGCGCGGGCACACCGAGGATTCAGCGGAAACGTGGTGTGCCTTCGCAGCTTGTCAGCTGCTTGTCACACCCTACGAATTTCAAAACTCCGGATACCATTCTGAACCTGGGTTAAGGCATTCCGGCTCACACCAGGGAATGCAACATGGCAGGCTTTTTCACAAATGCGAGTTTGCATCGTCGGCATGTGCTTCGCAGTCCTGGAGTGGCACTCAGTCTGCCACTTCTGGAAGCCATGCAGCCAAGTTTCCACGGGAACAATCAGCGGGTTGACTTAACGGTGGCGTGGACCGCTCCTGGACTCTATTCGCCTAGTTTCAGCCTCACCAGCGTTTTCCCGAGTCGCACGTAGAGTGCATCACCCGCAAGTGCCGGATGCGAGAGAATCTGCGTGCGATCGGAATGCAATTTGAGCCGCCCTGTGATTGCAGGTGTTGCGAGATCTGTCGCGATCAGCAGGAGTTCACCTTCGTCCGTCAGTGCCAGCAATCTGGTGTCGCTGGCAATCAGACAGCCATAGCCGCCAAATGCATCGTCTCTGATGGTGATGAAGGTCTTCAGATTTTGCCTGGGGTCCAGGCCGCAAAGGTCGCTCCAGATCCCGAACACGCGACCGTTCGAGACAACGGGCGTATGCGAATCAGGCTTCAGATCATCGTTCGTCATGTCGGGTTGAGGGAAGAGGGTGCCGTCGGCGTTGAAATGATAAATGCGAGTTCCATTGTTTTCTGACGACACCAAAAGGCGGTCGTCGAGTGAAACGGCAGTCGGCACATTGAAGTCTCCAGCTTCCGGCGGAACCAGAGTCCAGAGCCGTCGACCCGTTTCCACATCCCACCCGCCGAGCGATTTCGCGTCGTAGCCAATCACCTGCTGCGAATCACCAACGGACTTCAGCAGGAGTGATGAATAGGCCGGATCCGTCCCGGCTGTCTTCCAGATAACGTCCCCCGTTTCAAAGTGCAGGGCCACGATGGAGGCGTCTTTTCCGCCCGGCTGCAGAATCAGCTTTCCATCGACGATGACAGGTGTTCCGGAGTGTCCCCATGTCAATTCCGGAGAACCGAATTCCTGTGCGATGTTGATCTGCCACATCATGATGCCGGTCTCAATCTCCAGGCAACACAGATGTCCAAACGCTCCCAGTGTGTAAACGTACTCTCCATGGATCAGCGGAGTCGCCCGCGGCGAATTGCCGTAGTCCAGTTTGCCGAGTGCTGGATAAGCATGTTCCCAGATCAGCGTTCCGTCGTTCATGTCAAAGCACTGAAAGACGTCGTTGTGATCCAACGCATCGCGGCTGCCGATGACGACGTAACCCCTGGCGGCGACAATTCCACCGAGTCCTTCACCGGCCAGGTCGGCAGTCCATTCGAAATCCGCCGTTTCTGGCAGCGAATCCGGCAGCCAGATCACTCGAGCATCCCGATTGCTGCCGCGCCAGCCTGGCCAGTCACCGTTCAACGAACCCTGCTGCTGACGGGCTGATGCACCGGACGATACGACGGGCACAACGTCAGCAGTCCGGTTCAGGGAAGAAGCCGGGCTCTCAGACTGTCCCGGACGGACATCAATCTCCGTCAGGGCTTTTTTTTTGAATCAACGTCGGCGGTCGCGGCTGCCGCTGATTCTTCCCATGGTACAAAACCGGAAGCCGTTTCCAGAT
>JANOUN010001339.1:0-2595 GCA_031416875.1 Planctomycetota bacterium
ATAGCTGCCATTGAAGTCCTTGAGCTTGCTCAGATCGACCGTGGGCCATCCTTTGGCAATGGTCTGCAGGATTTTTTCGCGGCGTTCCGGGGAACTCAGTTCTGCCTCATCCATCTCGCCTTCGAATGTGGACTTGTGCGACGCGGCCAGCAGCTGCACGCGAGCCATCGAATCAATCGGCTGTGGTCGTCCGCTCCAGGCAACCGGGAGCTGCGCGAAGCCGTAGAGATTCATCGTATTCGGGACCACTTTGGGCGGCACCGCCTTCTTGCCCAGCCACAGCGCAAACACGAGCATCACGACGAGAGGAATACCGATCCGCATGATGAACGGCGCCGATGGTGCGGCCGGTTTCGATGCGACAACCGGTAAAGGCTCCACTTCAGATCTTGCCGGACCAAAGCGCGGTCGCACGTCGGAGAAAGTCGCGTTCGGCGATGCAGTGACCAGTTCCGGACCGCGCGCTGTCCGATCCAGAAACCGGAACAGGGTCTGACCAAACTGAGCAAACATGCCGAACATCGCAATCATGCAGGCAATGTATGGCAGCATCCAGCCCTGATTGTTGACGACCGACAGTGTCGTCATTTCCTTGCCAGCACCCAGATCCTGATGCCCCGTCTGATAAAACGTCTCACCCTTGAAACGCAGGGGGTTGTTCATCCAGACAGAAAACTTTTCGATCTCTTCGCTGCCCGGTTCTGAAATCTCAATCACTGACCGATAGTCACGCGGTGTCGATGTGCCGATGTAATTGGTTCGGCTCACATCGATCAGCTTGACGGAATACGGTTGATAGCTTCGCTGAAACCTGAGATAGAACTGATAATCTTTTCCATCGACCGTCGCTGTTTCTGCCAGCGGTACGCCGCGAAGTTCGCTCGCGTTCTGCGACACCAGCATGGACTGCATGACTTTTTTCGAACCTTTCTCAAGCAGATCCACGTAGACCGCACTGGTGTCACTACTTTCCTGCATACCCGTGACAGCAGGCAATTTCTTTGCCACGGAAAACCTGCCCAGGCCGGACGACAACCGCATTTCGTCATCGGGCAGCACGGCCCGCTGCGTGCTGTTGCGATAAAATCGCCGCACTGCAATGTCAAACGGCAACTGCGGCAGTTCGATCACCTGCTCAGGGACAATTGGTCCGCCGGCACGATCACTCTTTTCCGCGTCGTCTCCTGAGCTCGATGCATACGATGCGGCATCTTCCAGACGAGATTCCGCAACCGCCACAACCTCGTCTTTCCTGTCAGGCTTCTGCGAAATGATGGCCAGTTCGCGGACGCGAATATCCCGCACAAACGAAGACGTTTCGCCTTCGACCAGCGACAGCATGTTTTCCTTTGCCTGAATTCCAACCTGCAGCTCACTGATCATCAGCAGCGCGACACCAAAGTGGAGAACCGCGATCCCGCCGCGCTTGCCGAACAGCAGATTTGACCCCAGCAGCAGGATCAGGGCGCATGCGCCGCCTTTCAGCAACTGCCACAGGATTCTCATGTTGGACAGATTCAGTCGCGCATCCTCACCGCCGATCAAAAAGGCGATGGCGACGGTCAGCAGCAGCACACCGATCCCCCCCAGAAACCAGCGGGACAGCCCCATGGACGCCGACATCACTGCCGACGCCACAGCCGCAATCCCTGCCGCACCCAGTCCGCCCAGCATGAGCAGCCAGATGCTTTCTTTGGACAGAAGTGTATTCTCACCGAATTCGACTCCCATCTGCATATTGCCGGTCACCACGACGGCATATGTCAGCAGCATCCCGAGCACAGTCAGCACGATGCCTGCCGCGAGCTTGAGACCGCGAGCCCGCACTTCAAACTTCAACGTATGAGCCGCGGTCAGGTTGATCAGCATGATCAGGCCAATTGTCCATCCGCCCGGAAACGGCAGACTCTGAAATGGTCCCAACTTCGCTGCAATCATCGCTCCAAAATCCTCAACCTCGTAATGCTGCGCAAGAGGGCTGAACATCGAAGGAGGAAACAGGTCCTGAACATCAACTGTCGCAACCCATGTGCGAAAATACTGTTCCATCCTGCCACACGTCGCGACGGCTCTGAGCCAAACTGCCGACAAACACAATCACCATCGACAGCGCAAACATCAGGCAGGTCAGTTTGAGCGATCCAAGGACTTGAAGAACTTTCACGAAGTCCTTGAACAGTGCGCCGGCCACGGATTCTGATTCCTGATGGCTTGACGAGAATTCGCCGGGCAGTGTGGTAGATGACATATTACCGATCTCCGAAATGCATGAATCCGTTGTTCGCGATGTTGTAAGAACCGTTCTGGAATTTAATGTTGTCTTTCGCTCCGCGAAAGCCACGCATCTTACTTGGCGCGGGCTTCGCCGCCGTGTCTGATGCGAGCCGACGGAGCGGCTCGCCTACGTAGGTCCGCCGCTCCGTCGGCGGACATCTGTCGCTTTGCGGAAATCTTCTCAGTAAAACCACACTCCCTATGTTTGCTGAGCAGGAGCCGCTTGCTACTTCGGCAAACCTTCATTCAGCGGCTGCAGGTCGTCCGGAAGAAAGAATCCGTCACGTCGAATGACTTCACCATCGAACGAGATTTCTCCGC
>JANOUN010001340.1:0-5774 GCA_031416875.1 Planctomycetota bacterium
GTTGAAATAATCTGTTGGAGAACAGGCTCTATTCTCCGCGCGGGTCTGATTGAAATGTTCTGTTGTCGCCGGATTCGTCAGAATTCGGCCATGAATAATGCACAACTCCGAATTCTTGCGAATCCGGCTACACGACACTTGTACTTCAGCGAACATAAATCAGGCTCCAAGGATTCCAGCCCATGTTCATCAGTACAAACCCGACCTTGCCCGCTGAGGTAACCGACGCAAAATCCGCAAGTGTCACTCAAAAAAATTTGTCTCCCGCTGATTCTCTGAAATCCACTAAGGTGGAGAAAGCAATCAAGGATTTCGAGGGCCTGTTTCTGTCGATGATGATTAAAGAGTTGCGACAGACAAGTTCCGGGGATGGGTTATTCCCCGGCGACGCCAGTGATACTTACGGCGGCATGTTCGACATGTTTCTTGGCAACGAACTGGCAGCTGGCCAGGGGCTTGGTCTGGAATCCGTTTTTCGTTCTTCAGCCGCCATCAGTCAACTGGAAGAACGCACAGGGCAAAGCGGATCGCTGATCACACGTGACAAAGCCATCGAAGGGTATCGCAATGAACAACTCCGCGCCAGTGCCGTCGCAATGCCTTGAGCCTGCACACCTGCACGATCTGCTGCGGCATGTGGATGCCGAAGAGATTTCGCTGCGCAACACGCTGCGTCTGTTACAGGCGGTTCCGGGCATGTCGCAGTCATTCGATGAAGCCGAGCGGCGTGAAATTCGGCTGCGGATCGAACAGTCGCTGCAGCATGCGGCATTGCTGTCGCAGAACCGAACGCGCGTAATGCTGGCCCTGGCGGGATACCTGTCCATTCCTGTCGCTGACGTCAGTTTTTCAGCACTGCTGCCATATTCCTCAATCGCAGCCGTGCAGCTGATTATCCCGGCACGGCGGCGACTGCAATCACTGGTGCGGCAGGTGAGTGCACTCGTGCAGTCGGTGTCGTGGGTGATCAACGAATCACAACGAATCTATCTCTCCGTTTTTGAATCCATGCCAGGGACGGCACCTTCATCGGACCGCTATGACGCGAGCGGCCAGAAGAACCTGAATCCGGCATTGTTTCGTTTTGAAACTCGATCCTGATAAGGCCCGGCCATGAAGGCATTTGATATCGGCTTGTCCGCGCTTCGCGCGCAGCAGTTAACGCTGTCGGTTCAGGGAAACAATTTAGCCAACTCGGCGACTCCCGGATATCACCGACAAGTCGTTGACCTGGCCAGTCGTGCTCCGCTGCGGAGCGACCGCTTCAGCATCGGTGGCGGAGTCGATGTGGCAGGTGTGCGGCGTTCGCATGCGACCGCCATCGAAACCTCGCTGCTTCGCAATGCTTCCGAAGCCGGATACAGCCAGCAGACGCAGGACATTGCCAAACAGATTGAATCGCTGCTGACACCCGGCGACGCGTCCATTCATGCGTCGTTGTCCAAATTCTTCGATCGGATGGAGAAAGTCGCCAACGCGCCCCAGGATCGAACGGTACGGCAAGAGTTTCTGTCGTCTGCATCCGAACTGGTGTCAGGATTCAGCGGCCTGGATCAGAATCTTGCGGCACTGGGACGCGACGTGAGCCTGAATCTCAACGATTCCGTCAAGCAGGTGAATCAGCACGTCAAGGATATCGCGCAGCTCAATTCAGAGATTTTCCGGGCTCGGATGCTGGGCATCACACCCAATGAACTGCTCGATCGGCGTGATCAGGTCGCGAGTCAGCTTTCCGAATACATGGAAGTCGATCACGTCACGACGGCCGACGGTCATGAAGAGACGCAGCTCGCCGGCGGTACAGTCGGGATCGGTGTTCTGCCGAAGACATTTCGAGTCCTGCGTGACGCCAATGGCACAACCGGGATCGCGGTGAATAATCAGCCAACGGCGATTTCGCTGAATTCCGGACGGCTGGCGGCAATGACGACCGCATTGAATGACACGATTCCGGAATTTACCTCCCGTCTGCGCGACCTGGCAAGCGGAATCGTACAGGCGGTCGATCAGCAGCATGCACAGGGAATTTCGGATCGCGGCCCGTCAACACTGCTGCAGGGGAATCGCAGCGTAAGCGACGTCTCGCTGCCGTTGGCACGCAGCAACCCCGAGTTTGCCGTAGCCTATGGCGAACTTTCAGTGACGGTGACCGATACGACAACAGGCGTGCGTCGCACAGAGAAAATTACAATCAATCCGGACAAAGATTCACTGGAGGACGTCGCGACAAAGCTGAGCACCATCTCCGGCGTCTCGGCCAGCGTGGACGGCATAAGTAAGACGCTGCTGATTGTGGCCAACGGATCATATACCATCGACTTCGCAGGCAGGTCGGACGATCCGTCCGATCTGACGATCAACAGTCGTCCGGACGAAACGGGAATCCTTGCGGCGCTGGGAATCGGTTCGCTCTTCGAAAGTTCGGACCCGGGCACGTACAAGGTTCGAAGTGAGATTCTGGAGAATCCCGATCAGCTTGCCGTGTCGCTCTCAGGCCTTCCGGGTGACGGTCGAAATATCGCGGCGATGGCCAGTCTCCGCGACCTGAGATTTGACACGCTCGCGGGACACACGTTTACGGAAGAAATGGCGGACGTGACCGCAGAGTCCGGTCTTCAGGTGCAGACGTCAGACAGTCAGAATACCCAGCTCCAGGCATTTCGACAACGCCTGGAGATTGACCGTGACGCCGTTTCGGGCGTTGATATCAACGAAGAAGTGCTGCAGATGATGCAGACGCAGCGTGCCTACCAGGCGGCCGCGAAACTTATCACCACGGCAGACCAGATGCTCGCAGAATTGTTCCAGCTGGTTCGCTGATCAAGTTTACTGATGAAATTGTACATTCATGATTAATCGCATTACCCAGTCTCAGATTTCAAAATCGGCCAGCCAGCATCTGGCAAGACAGACAGCGGAGCTCTTTAAGAAGCAGCAGGAAATCAGTACCGGTCTGCGCATTCAGCGTCCGTCGGATGACCCCGCTGGCATGCGGCGAAGTCTGATTCAGAAAGATCGACTGGAACGACTCGACTCGCATGTGTCGTCGATTCAACTCGCTCAATCGCGATTGTCACAGGCCGCCGTCCAGCTGCAGGACGCCAACACGCTGCTGGTGCGTGCTCGAGGCATCGCATTGCAGGCACCGCAAACCACCGAAGACAGCGAAGTGAGGGCGCTGGTTACCGAACTGAATGGGATTCTCAACCAGCTTACGAGCGTGGCAAATGCCAGAGATGAAAACGGCTTTCTGTTCAGTGGTACTGCCAGTCATACTCAGCCATTTCCAGGCGGCGCCACAAACGGTGGTGCATCCGTGTATGCCGGATCACCTGCCAACACGCAACTGCTGATCACCGGTGATGTGGCGCGCGAAGCACTCTTGCCCGGTGATCTGGTGTTTCAGCCGATCGCCCGGGAAGCCACGGTATTGATCGGCAGCACAGGAGCCAGACCCGGCACCGGCACCGACACCGCGACGGGGACTCGGGATTTACGGATCCTGCATGATTTCACAACATACTGGGGCGCATCCGGGGTGACTGCCGGGATTGATTCAGGTTCAGGTGACACAATCATCGGACAAGTCGGAACGAATCGCCTCGTGGTTAACGACACCAGCGGCAACGGAACCGCGGGAACGTTTTCACTCAATGGCGGTCACGCCGTCAGTTTCACCAATGCGGACACGAATCTCCTTGTGGACGGTCCAAAGGGTGAGCGTGTCTACCTCGACGCGTCTGCGATTTTTCCAGGCTTTAATGGCACTGTCGATATGACATCAACGGGTACGATGTCGATCGATGGCGGGGCGACGACAACTCCCATCGCCTTTACGGCCAATCAGGTCGTCACCGATTCACGAAATGGAGCCGTCGTCAACCTTGATACCTCGATGATCAGCCGCACTGGGACGGATCAACTGGAGTTCCCCGGCACCACCGACGTCTTTAACGCGGTCAGTTCATTGCGAGACGATCTGCTGAATACACGCAACCTCTCGCCAGGAGATCGGGCGACTTCGCTCAACCGAAGACTGGGAGATCTGGAACGAGTTCACGACCATGTACTGGATATCATCGGCGTACAGTCCGTGAGTCTGGAACAAATCGACCGACTGCAGAATCGGACCGAAGAACTTCAACTGTCAGAAAAAATCCAGTACAGCGATACGGTTTCCGCTGACATCACAGAATCCATTACCCGGTTGCAGGAACTGACAAATCTGCAGCAGTTTACTATGGCTGCCGTCGGGCAGCTTCTCACACCCAACCTGCTGGACTATATCAATTAGAACGCCTGACAAAACCGGGACTGGCTCCCGCGGCAGCTCAGAAAATGCTGCAGAAACTGACAGGCAAGGGTGCCTGTCCCGGTTTTGTTAGTGCCACAGACAGACTATGAAAACGTGGAGATCCCCTGATGGCACTCTCAAACGAAGTCACTGCAGGCATTTTTCGAAAGCCGCGGCGGTCGAAAATCCTGCGCAGTGAACTCAATCAGCTTGTCGAGATGCTGCGCGCCAGTGATGCCAGTCTGATCAAGTTCGGACAGGCAGTCGCGAAGCATCCCGTCGTGCTGAAGCATATCATCAGAGCGGCGAATTCATCGCTCACCGGCAGTGCAGTCGAAATCACCGAGCCCGCCCACGCGGTCCTCTTCCTTGGCACCAACCGCGTAACTTTTCTGTTAAATACGCTGGCTCCGGAAATCATTGACGAAGACCTGGCCTCCAGCGCAAACAGTGTCGTGACCAAAGCTTGAATGTCACGGCGCTCGGGATGTCCACTTCACGAAGGAGATCCCAAATTCACCCGACGCGCCTGTTTTTAAAGGTGCGATGTTTTGACTTCAGCCCTGGGTGAGAGTCAATAGACAGCCCAAGAGTTTGTCTGATTACCGCTGTTTTTGTGAGCGGCAAGGCGCTAGTCGCCGGTTTTTGCAGGCGAATGACCCGCGGCTAGCGGTCTGTTGATTTCGTGATTTTTGGGGCTCATGATCATACCAACCCGAAGCGCCAGCGAGGAATTCAGCCGTTTCTGCCTCGCTGGCGCTTCGGGTTGGTATTAAATCAACACCCCGCTAACGCCTTGCGGCTCACGGTCCTGGAGTATCGGGTCAAACAGGCTCCTGGTGCCCGAAATTCCCGCAAAAATCAGCATTCAGGCTTCTGGATTGAAAAAAGGACTAAACGGAGTACAATCCGCGGCTTGCGGCGAAGGGCTGTCCTTGCCGTTTTTCTTCAAACGCCCATTCTGGCGTTCCAGGGTATTGTTCGCAAGTCGATTGCGATGGTATTCCCGCGGGATGGGTTCGTGTCTGTGGAGTTGAAATGACGATCAGTCTGGAGCAAAAAAAGAAGATCATGGAAGAGCATGCAAAGAAGCCGGGTGACACAGGGTCACCGGAAGTTCAGATTGCAGTTCTGACTGCCGAAATTCAGGTCATCACAGAGCACTTGCAGACGCATTCAAAAGACTATTCCAGTCGTCGTGGGTTGCTGGCCAAAGTCAGCCGTCGACGTCAGTTCCTCGATTATCTGAAGCGGGATGATCTCAATCGCTATGTGGCGATTATCACTCGTCTGAATATCCGAAAGTAGAATGATCAGGCGTTGCTGCGGTTTCACCCGGCAACGCCTGTTCTGCTTTCAGCTGTGTTGTTTGGTGTCGGTTTCGTTTTTGTTGGAAGTGAAGTTGACTGCTGCCGCAGGTTCGTAGCGGATTGCCGCATCCTGTGGTGACTTTGAGTTGTCGGAAAATTGCAGGCCGGTT
>JANOUN010001341.1:0-1801 GCA_031416875.1 Planctomycetota bacterium
AGATGATGACGGACACATGTTCGTTCGTGGTCAGCGCATGGCGGTTTGCGATAAGCTGACTCGCCTGATTCAGCTGCCGCCGTACGCCGGGATGTTTGAAACGATTGAGCCGCATCAGGAAATTCCATTAGAGGCCGCTCAGTTATTCGACTGCCGACGCTTGAAGATTCGTGATCCAATAGAGACCAAAGGATTGGGTTACGACGCGACAATTACCGCGACTGAGTCCTGCAGCGATGGCAATGAACCGTGTTGTTGAAGTCGCAGTGAAAGTGGTAGAATTCGCGGATTTCGGTAGGTCCTGCTTGCCGAGCAGGACTTCGCGGCCACGCCGCGACCAGCGACAAGTCACGGTCAAAAGAACGGCCACGCGGCGACGTGGAGCGGATGTGCGACCCATGGCGGTTCGCCTTACGGCGAAAGTCCTTTCCGGCAGAAAGGACCTACCTTGACAATCGTCCGCGACTACACCCCAGGGAAGGCTGAACATCAACTTGTCTCAGAGAGTCGGGCGACGTGAATTACGAATCCCAAACAGGAGCCAACATGCCTGCCTTAACACTGCTGCGACAGGGAAATCCGCTCGCCAGCGCCGAACGTCAGCGAGAGGTGCTTGAACGCGACGGTCAGTCAGGCAGACCTTCGTTTCAGTCCACGCTGGCAGGCCATGGAGTGACGTCGCTGATCAGCGGGCCGCTCAAATCACTACAGGTCAACGTCGGGAAGCTCTGCAATCAAACGTGTCGGCATTGTCATGTCGATGCGGGGCCGGATCGGCGCGAGCTGATGACGAAGGAAAATTTCCTGCACTGCCTCCGGCTGCTGTCGGAATCGACGATTGATACCGTGGATATCACCGGTGGTGCCCCGGAGATGAATCCGCTGTTTGAATGGTTCGTGACGGAAGTGCGCCGGCTTGGTCGCCATGTCATTGATCGCTGCAATCTGACCATTCTGACGGCTCCTGGATTCACGCACCTGCCGCAGTTTTTGGCCGATCATCAGGTCGAAGTGATCGCATCCCTGCCATGTTATCTGGAGGAAAACTGCGATGCCCAGCGCGGTGACGGAGTATTTCAGAAATCCATTAAGGCCTTAAAGCTGCTGAATGGCCTCGGTTATGGATTGGAGAATTCAGAACTGAAACTGTCGCTGGTTTACAACCCGGTTGGCCCGTCGCTGCCGCCGAATCAGCTGAAACTGGAACAGTCTTACCGAGATCAATTGCGGCAGCGATTTGGAATTGAGTTTAATCATTTGTACACAATCACCAATATGCCCATCAGTCGGTTTCTGGATGACCTGCTGCAGACAGGACGATACGACGAATACATGACGCTGCTGGTCAATTCGTTCAACCGGGATTCCGTGGAGGGCCTGATGTGTCGTTCCACAATCTCGATCGACTGGCAGGGAAATCTGTTTGACTGCGACTTCAATCAGATGCTCAATCTGCCGCTGTCAGATTTTCTTCCCCGCCACATCAGCCATGTTCAGATCGCAGATATTGAAAATCGTCCGATCGCCGTCGGTCGCCATTGCTACGGCTGTACGGCCGGTGCCGGTTCCAGCTGCACCGGATCACTGGTGGCAAATTAGTGCATTCTCAGTCGTGCCGTGATGGCTCGGGTGGCCGGGGCTGGACTGAGCGGAGCGAAGGAAGCCCCCGGGGTTTCGGGCTGGCGCCCTCCAACCCCGGCCACCCATCAATCGATTGCTGACAGCGCACTAGGCGCCCAGCGCGGACTTGACTGTCTGGCACAGCAGTTGATCGTCGTTTGGATCGACGGATCGGAGGTCC
>JANOUN010001342.1:0-15134 GCA_031416875.1 Planctomycetota bacterium
GCTAGCCTCGGTTGTTTTCATAGTGGTTTCCGTTCTTTAACCGGGGCTAGCGCCCAACGGCTGATTAAATCAACAGCCCGCTAGCCGCGGGTAATTCGCCTCCAAAAACCGGCGGCTAGCGCCTTGCCGCTCACAAGAACAGCGGTATTCAATCAGTCTCCTGGCCGGATTCCCCGATCTGAAACTGCGTGGAAAAGTGACTTGCCAGGATCTGAGAGGTCTTCACTGGCATTGTCGATGACTTCCATGACAATAGGAAGCGGACTATCAAAAATGCTTCTGCCTTGAAATGAGTCTTTAGCCATTGAAGGCGCGCCGATCCATCCACCGGGCACATCCAGTCAGATTCTCAATGAAACCTTTTCCGCCGCAATCGGCCGCAGACTCCGCATCCGGCGAAACGGACACTCCGCTTCGACCGCTGCTGATCGGCACGGCGGGACATATTGACCACGGTAAGACGACACTGGTGTATCGACTGACGGGAACCAATACTGACCGACTGCCGGAAGAAAAGGCACGCGGCATTTCGATCGATCTGGGATTCGCTTACTTTGATATGGCTCCGTTTCGGTTCGGCATTGTGGATGTCCCGGGGCATGAGCGTTTTATTCGTCAAATGGTTGCCGGGGCCGCGAACATCGATATCGCTCTTCTGGTTGTGGCAGGCGACGACGGCGTGATGCCGCAGACGCGAGAGCATCTGGATATTCTGCAATTACTGGGTGTGCGGCATGGAATCATCGTCATGACACGTTGCGATCTGATCGATGCCGAAATGCGGGAACTGGTGGCGGAAGAATTGCACGAACTCGTGGCGGGTACGTTTCTCGAATCCGCTCCGATGGTGCCGGTCTCGGGCCTCACGGGAGAGGGCGTCGAAGAACTGAAACAGACGCTGTGTCAGGTGGCCGCTGAGATTCCCGATCGCGGCCAGTTGTCGGTGTTCCGGTTACCGATCGACCGGGTGTTTACACTCGCAGGACGCGGCACCGTCGTGACAGGGTCCGTGTTGACTGGAAGTGTGTCAGCCGGTGACGAAGTAGAACTGTTGCCCGCACAGCGCCGCCTCCGAGTTCGCGGTGTGCATCATCACGGACAAACCGTCATCCAGGCCGACGCGCATCGCCGAGCGGCCATCAATCTTGCAGGCGTTGCTGTTTCGGAAATTCATCGAGGCGACGAATTGGTGACACCAGGCGTGTTCTCACCGACGACACGCGTGCTCGCGGAAATTGAATGTCTCAGCACGGCCCGCAGGCCGCTGCGACATCGACAGGTTCTGACTCTTCACGCTGGAACCACAGCCGTGACTGTTCGCCTGCGTCTGACGGAACCACTGCTGCTGCCTGGAGAAAAGGCGTATGCCGATCTTCGTCTGAAAGAGTCACTTGTTCTGTCGTGGGGGCAGCGATTCATTCTGCGTTCGTCGTCATCTGAGACTGTCGGTGGTGGACGGGTTGTGGATGGATTCCCAGGACGCCGACGCGTTCGCAATCTGCAACATCGGTGTACTGGTGCCGGCGATTCGCAGCCAGCAACCCGGATTGCCAGTCTGCTGGAGCAGCAACCCTCGGTTTCCGACAGCGATGCCGTGCAGCGTCTGGGACTGTCCACAGTCGAGGCCACTGAGATTCTGCAATCGATGACCACAGGAAAACCGGCAAACGTGATCCATGACCGCGTGTCCGGGCATTGGATCTCGAAACACTGGCTGCGGCGGCTGGGAAAGAGTCTGCTGCGCGTGATCAGTGAAGAGATCAAACGACAGAGTCCTCGAAGACTTTTACCCCGAGCCCTGGTGACGTCTCAGTGTCGGGAGTTTGACGGCGCTGTCCACGTTCCGCTGGCGATCGATGCACTCCTGAAATCGGGGGAACTCATCCAACGCGGTGATCTGATCGGCCTCGCGGATCAGCAGGTGGTACTGACAAAGCGGCAGCGGGAAGTTCTGGATCTGTTGCTGCCCATGATCGCTGCGAACGAACGCACTCCACCGACCCATCGTGAACTTTACACCGCCACGGATCGCATGAGTCCCGCGGATATCGAACAGTTATTGAAACTCTGTCGCGAAGACGGAAGTCTGATCGCCGTCAGCAATGATCTGTCTTACACACCCACAGGTCTGGAGCTTCTTCGCACAGATCTGCGTAAACTTTTTCAGACCAAGCCTGCCGTCACGCTCGCTGAAATCCGCGACGCATTGCAGATGACTCGGAAACACGTCGTGCCACTGGCCGAATACTGGGACGCGCAGAAACTCACCATTCGAAATGGTGATGTCAGAACTGCCGGGCCGGAGTTATAGATTTGTCGGATCTCGGCGTTCTGGTTCTTTGTCACGCATTCATTGATGGGTTGTGTGCCACTGGCTTTGCCAGTGCTCCCCCCAACTGCAGGAAGCACTGGCCGAGCCAGTGGCACACATCAACTCACGACTGCCAGAGCAATGGCCACAAACATCGATCACGCCCGCCCGACTACCATTCGCCGCCCCGAGCAAATTTCCGCCTTGCATTGTCTCGAAACTGCCGTGATGCCGTGCTCAGATTGTCCAGAATTTCTTCGGTCGTCAATCCGGATGAATTGCGTGCCGCTGCGATCACGGTTTCGCACTCGTTCGTGTCCATGAATTTTGCAGCTTCCAGCAACTGAGGCTGTTCCTCGGGCGTGATGACCATGAACCCGTGCTTGTCGGCATGGATGAGATCGCCGGGGCTCACGTTGCGACCGAAAACTTCGACGTCGCAATTGAACCGCACGGGCTGGACGGCCGCATGTCCGACGCACAGGCGCCGTGCGATGGATTTCAATCCCGCGTTAGTCATTTCATCCACATCTCGAATGGCTCCGTCCGTAATCGTACCGACGCAGCCCAGTGCTTTGTGAATATTGGCGTTCACTTCGCCCCAGAACGAGCCGATTACTCGTGGCTTGTCGAGATCCTGAATGACGACGATCTTGGGCCCGGCAACACTGCCGAGATAACGTCGATATTCTGACGTGGCATTTGGAAGTGTTTTGCGATGACTGGCATTGCTGGGTTCAATCACGACCGTCACCGCGTAACCTACCATCGGCCCCATTTGCGGCATAAAGTCGCGGGTTTCTTCCAGGTTGAAACCGTCCGCACAGAAATCCCGCTGCGTGATTTGTTCCCACCCGTTGTAGATGGTCGGCGTGTTCCAGCGTTTGAGCTGGAGCAGATCTGAGTGACTGAGTGGTCGAGGTGTGGTCATGGAAATTTAGTTCTTGTGTGAAGGATTAGATCAGACGCTCAAATCGTGATTCTTCGATTTCGACTGGTCACGTCCCAGTATTCGGCAACCTGGCCTTTGTCAATGATGGCAACACGGTCATACAGCGCACTGGTCGGACAGATGTGCATTGGAATTGCGAACAGCACATCGCCCGGCTGATATCGATCAGCTTGAGGCGTGATAAGTCCCATGTGCTCTTCATTGTGACTGTCCTGCACTGCATCGGGCAGGTCTGGAAAGAACACGCGAGCACCTTTTGGCGGATCTGCGGCGACGGCTTTGTTGCCAATATCCAGTGTCATGCGGTCGCGGGCCGGACGACTGACAACACGAGTCACAACGGCCGCGGCAGGCTCAAACGGCAGATCGGGAAAGCTCGTACCGTATCCGGTATCATGCAGTACACAGGTTCCGGGGCAGAGTTCGATTCCCGGATCCTGCATTTCGGCGTAACACGGAAACGTCGGAGTGCCCCCGCACGCCAGCGCAGGCACCGAAGCACCTGCCGCTTCGCACTTTTTTTGCAGTTCAAGGATTGCGGGCCATTGAGCTGCCACAGCGGCCTTGCGTTCATCCAAAGACATCTGTCGCTGATGGCCGTCGTAAATGTGAAATCCAGCGGCCCGCAGGCCCGGCAACTCAGATGCCTGCACATACAACGTGACCGCGGCAGGATCGTCCGGACGAATTCCGGTCCGATTCATTCCCACATTCACATCCAGCATGACGCCAATCGTCACGTTGGCTTTGGCCGCAGCCGCCGACAAAAGTTGCAGCGGTTTCTCGTGATCAGCCGTCACAGAAAAGCGACACGCCGGAAACTTCGCGGCGAGTGCGATGACGCGACCAATATTCGGCCCGACTGGATTATAGGCCAGCAGCACATCGGTGGCACCTGCGGCGGCCAGCATTTCGCATTCGGCGATCGTGGCGGCCTTGTGTTTCGTGACACCCCGTTCGACCCACAATCGGACAATCTGCTCCATCTTATGAGTCTTGCAGTGCGGTCGCAGTCGGGCTGGATGTCCGGCTATCACCAGCATTTTGTCAAGATTCGCCAGGAGTCGATCGCGAAAAATCACCAGCGCGGGACTCAGCAATGTTTCCAAAGCAGACGTTTCGATAACAGGCAGAGATTTTGACATGCAGGTGAATCAATCGTGTAAAAATTTCATGTCGGTATAACTACTTCACCTCGCTCATCGTCTTGGAAACTGACCGATTGCTCAAGGCACTCAATGAGAAAAGAAACAGCTTCCGGAAGTTCCCTGCGAAAGAACACTGTTTGCTTGGCGCGGGCTTCGCCCGAAACCCGCGGCCTGGGGACTTTATTGAAATCGTTTAACGGCAAGCCGCAGGCGTCGTTGCCGCGTTTCGCCTGCGCCTGCGGCTCGCCGTTAAACGAATTTTCTGACTCTGGTGGTCGATGCCCGTGAGCTACTTTCGTACCATTCGGAATTCTGCCAGAAAGACCCAACTTAGGGCTTCAGGCAACGTCTCCGGCAGCCGATCATTCAGTTGTACAGGACTGTCAGCGTTCTCGAACACTGCAGTCTTTTCAGAATCGACTTCTGTAACCCCGACGGAGATCTCAAACCAACCGCGTAGGCCCGGATCACGAATGAGTGCACGTTTTAACGTGACTCGATCCCCGCCTGATTCGCAAACGTATCCCCCGTTCGCAGTTCAAGTCGACTCTGAAACAAGCAAAGACCGCGACCAGTCCTACTGGTCGCGGTCTTTCGCGTTTGCAACAGTGCCCGTCGGCAGCGCGACGGGTGTACGGTACGCCAGTCGCTCGGGCGACAGGTTTGACTTCCTTCAAAATGCGGACAGCCGAAGATCGATCGCCTGCGTCTGAAGTGATTTTTCGGTCGGAGGGGCCTGCAGTGAATACCGTACATTCGTCGTCAGTTCACGAGCATCGGAAGTGCGTTCAAAGCCGCTGAGCTTTGTGGCTGCAGAGCGCGTCA
This sequence comes from Planctomycetota bacterium, assembly GCA_031416875.1. Classification (GTDB taxonomy): domain Bacteria; phylum Planctomycetota; class Planctomycetia; order Planctomycetales; family Planctomycetaceae; genus SXXK01. Next base: position 5,237 of record JANOUN010001342.1, read on the forward strand.
ACAGAACTGGCACCTGCGCCCCGGATGCGGAATCACGGTGATCCGGGATCGGAGGATAACGTCGGTGTGAGGAGGTCGGCTGATCGTCGTCGCGGGCAGGCTGACGATTCACTGGCGGGCGAGTCCCGGAATCAACGGCCAGTTGCAGCCCGAAGAAGGGAGACCCTGAGTTGCTGTCCATGTTCATGAACGAGCGATCGTATTTGCATCCGGGCAGACTCAATAAAATGAGTCCCAGGATGGCGGCAGTTCGCGGTGGATTTATCCGTCGAAAATTCATGGTTGCCGTCAGCAAATCGCAGTTGTCAGAACCGTCCGGCCGAGGACAAGCACCCCGGCGATAAGACGGTTTTGTAGCGATTGCCTGCGGCCACATCCATACGAATGCCTGATGTTTTGGCTCATCAGGCACCCGGACCCAGGGCATGAATCCTCGCCTCTCTGTAATTCGCCCTCCACATACCGCAGGATCGGCAGAATCTGCCGAAGTGCTGCAATGCTTTGGCCAAATCAATCGTGTTCCGCACTGAACACCCGAATCTCGACCCGTCGGTTTTTCGCGTGGTTCAGCGGATCTTTGGGATCGGCGGGACGGTCCCAGCCAATGCCAGCGGCGTTGAACTGATTTGGATCGAGCTTGTACTTCTGAATCAGGGCTTCCTTCACGGCATTGGCACGATTCTCAGAGAGTTGCTTGACGAGCACATCGTCCGGCAATAACGCTTTCATGGACGCATCGGTGTGTCCTTCAATGACGATTCGAGCGGCTCCGAACTGTCCCACAATCTTTGAGATTTCTTCCAGGATGAAATCGACGTTTGGATCGTACAGTTCCTCGACGTCTTTGCCTTCTGCATTCTTGCGGGTTATTTTTTTCATCAGATCGGAAGTGTTGGGAGCGAAGTGAATGATGACCGTGTTGGTCAGCACTTCATCAGATTCCGCGATGATTTGACCGGTCGTCTTTGGGGCAAATTGAGCCTGATACTCGTCGCGTTGCGATGAGTATTTTGCTTCGCTCTGCAAACGCTGCAGCACGCTGAAATCGGCGACCTGATCGAATGGGACAGGCTGATGTGTCACTGAACGAATGCCGCGATAGATGTAGTAGGCCTGCTGCCAGACGGATTCAAATCGTGACGGATTGTTCTGATTCAGGAAGAACTGGCTGTTTTCAGCGAAGTTTGTCCAATGCGCGTCCCCAAGCATTCCCAGGCAATCGCTGGCAGGAATCGCATAACCGGCGGACATCCATTCTGCGACCTTTTGCTTTTCTTCCTGGGCTTTGAGAGATTCGATGGAATCAAAAATCCCGCGAACAATCCCTTCGATGAGGTCCGGATGATCCTGAGCAAAATCCGCGCGGGCAAACCAGACATCCGCAATCAGTTTGTTGGCGGTTCGCGTATCGACCAGCATCCGGTTTCCGGGCTGTTCAGACAGTTTGTAAATGTCAGGAGCCCAGGAGACACATGCGGCGATGTCTTTCTGGGCATTGAATGCTGCAGCCGCTTCGAACGCATCATTCGTGTATTTGAAAGTGACTTCCCCCGGCTGGACGCCGCCAGCCACCAGCATGCTCAAAGCAAAGTACTGCGACGGAGAATTCTGTGCGAGGACAATCGTCTTGCCACGCAGGTCACGTACGGTGCGAATATTTTCACGCACAACGATCCCGTCGCCGCCATTGGACCAGTCCACCTGCTGAAAAATCCGCGGCATAATTCGACTGTCGCGCGGCTTGCCGCTGGAATCCACGAAGCCTTCCATGAACAAGGGAAGCATATCGACGGTTGCCCAGCCAATGTGGAAGTCGCCCGCCGCGTATTTGTCCCGCATATCCACGGGATTGTCAGCCAGCACAAGCTGCACGCGGAATTCTTTACCGTCTTTTGTCTTCCAGACCTTCTTTGGCTGAAACCCTTCGTTGGCATGGATGATCGGTGCCCAGCCTGCCCAGACATTCAACGCAAACTGCACAGTGTTGTCTTCCAGCTTCGCATAACCAGCAGTGCCTTTCACCGCAGGCAGGCGTTCTGCGGGAACGAAATCGTATTCTTTCTTTGTCGTGATGATGTCGTCCGAAGATCCTTCCGCAGCCATTTCGCCACCGGCTCCGCCACCACCGACATTGATTTTGTTCGGGTCAAGCTGCGGAGCATCACCGCCCTCTTTGCTGCCATTCTTATTTGCCGCCGGATCGCCACCTGGTTTACCGAAGAACCCAGCCTGCATCCCGGCGAAATAGACAAGGCCACCGACCACCGCCAGCACGGCTGCGTAAAACGCGAATGTTGGACGCCCGTTTGACATGTTGCTCTCCCTCTGACTACGTTGTTACCAACAACTATTCGATGCGAAGTATCCCGAAACGGTGGAGGATCGCAAACGGATCACTCAATTTTTTCCGTTGAAACGATTGCTCAGCTCAGGCTCTGATCTCTGTCGCCAGGACATTCCTGTTCAAGACCTCACCAAAATAAATATCCCAGTGCCGAAAGACTTTGGTGTCACCAGTGCTCTGTCACCAATGGATTGATGGGTGGCCGGGGTTGGAGGGCGCTAGCCCGAAACCCCGTGGCTTCCTTCGCTCCGCTCAGTCCAGCCCCGGCCACCCGATTGATGAAAGCAAGAGTGACAGAGCACCAGGATTGTCGCATTGACAAGCTTTCATGGTTGTGCGACGGACATGAATGTCCATCGTACATGAAATCCAGAGGTGACTGAGTCAATTCCTGGTAATCACTTCATGCAGATTCAGAATGGCGCGGGCCACACTGGTCCACGCAGCCAGTTCAGGTTTTGGAAGATCCTCGGAGCTGGGTTTGGCACCGACGGACAGGACTTCTGCAGCGCCGGCAGGATTTGCTTCGTACTCGGCAAGATGGGTCTTCAATAACTGTTCGAGGACGGCAACCTCATCTTCTGTGGCGCGACGTGAGACGGCGAGGCGGAAGGCGAAATTCAGTCGATCGTTCGTCGCAGCCCCGCCCTGACGCACGATTAATTCCGCAAACGCACGTGCCGCTTCGACGTAACTGGGATCGTTCAACAGCACAAGCGATTGCAGTGGCGTGTTCGATCTCGCGCGGTCAGCGGTGCATTCTTCACGGCTCGGGGCATCAAACGCGAGCAGACTCGGGTGCAGATACTGCCGTTGCCAGTGGGTGTAGAGTCCTCGACGATACAAGTTTTCACCCACATCATTCTGCCATTCCCGCGCTGGAAAATTCAGATACGCCCAGTAGCCTGCCGGCTGATACGGAAACACACTTTTGCCTCCGACGGAGTCCACCAGCAGACCGCTGATTTCCAGAGCGTTGTCTCGCACAAGTTCTGCATCAATGCGAAAGCGTCCCTGGCGCGCGAGCAAGCGGTTGTAGGGATCTGCTTCACGAAGTGTCTCATCGGCGAGTGATGACTGTCGATATGTGCTGCTCATCAGCATCGCTTTGATGGTGCGTTTAAGATCCCACCCATGACTGCGAAAATCGTCCGCCAGAAAATCGAGCAGCAGCGGATGGCTGGGCCATTCACCCTGAGCACCCAGGTCGTCCAGTTTGCGAGAAATCCCGGCACCGAAATAGAACTTCCACAATCGATTGACAACCACGCGCGGCGTTAACGGATTTTCCGGAGCGACGATCCACTTTGCCAGATCCAGGCGATTCAGGCGATGATCCGTTTTCGCACCAGAAGACAGAACTTCGGGGAACGCAGGCGTGACTTCCTCGCCACTGTCGTCCATCCAGTTACCTCGCGGGAGAACCCGCACCATTCGCGGCGCGACGGCTTCAGTAATGAGCGACGATGGAATCGACGCATCCAGTTCACTGCGTTTCTTCTCAAGCGCCGCCAGTTCAGCCCGCACCGGATTCAGAAGAGGAGCAATCGACCGATAGAATGTCGCCAGTTCAGCCTTTTGTGCGTCCGTGCGTTGGTCCGCAGCCATGGCGAGCGCGGCGTTGAGATTTGCCGGTGGAGCATCTGTCGCTTTGATGGGACGCGGCGATGTGGCGACAGACAGCCGAAAGCAGCCGAGGTTGTGTTGGGGATTGTCGAGAGTCTGGGCCATCACAATCTTTAGTTCTTCACCTTCGCCGAGTGTCAGATCTGCGACCGTTTCGAACGCGGCAAAATTCGGTTGCCCGGCTTTCTCCATAATGGCCCAGCCCCATTTCTTGCCCTTGGCATCACCATCAATTGCGGCTTCAACCGCCCATTTGCCATACGGATTGTCGCCTGCTGCTCCGGTCTGTTCATACGTCGCCGTGGCGTTTTGCAATGGGACGGCGATTTCTGCGGTGACCTGAATTACTTCATCCGGTGTTGCTGCGTTCTCTGCTTCTTCAGCGGCAGCCTTCTCGGCACCATCCTGCGGTTCGGGCGTCCGTGGCAGGACTTTTACAATAAATTCTGACAGCACAAAGTTTCCGTTGCCCGCTCGGCCCGGTCCTTTGTTCGGCAGAGAATCATCCGGCAGCACCTCCAGACGGAACGCCGTAACATTCGGCGGCAGATTCGAAAACGTAAGTTCGTACGTGTCGGTTGCTGGATTCTTTTCACTCGCCAGCACGGCACCGTCCGCCCGCAGTGCCAGTTTCGCACCTTCAACAGACACCATCGAATCTGCCGTCAATGGCGTCCAGAGAATCTGTGACTTCTCCCATTCGGCCTGTGCCGCAGCAAGTTCCGGGGTGTCGGTTGCGAGAACCATTTTCGTGGCGGCAATCTGCTGATCCAGTGCTGCCAGATCCGCCGCCTGCTGTTCGTTCGGAACTTTGACGAACGGGCCCCAGTTGCCGTCCGAGTTCGCTCCGGAATACAGGCCGCGTTCCTTAATGTCGGCAAAGAACGCTTCAAAGCGATAGAAGTCGCGTGTGGTCAGGGGGTCGAATTTGTGATCGTGGCATTCTGCACATCCGAGAGTAATTCCCAGCCATGTACCGGAGGCATTGCGAACTCGTTCCGCAATATACTTCGCCAGGTATTCCTTATCCTGTACGCCCCCTTCGGCACTCATCATTCCAAGTCGATTATAGCCGGATGCAATCTGCTGCGATCGCGTCGGTTCGGGCAGCAGATCTCCGGCAAGCTGCTCGACGGTGAATTCATCAAATGGCTTGTTCGCGTTGAACGATTCAATCACGTATTGCCGAAATGGTGACACGCTCACCATCTGGTCGCCGTGGTAGCCTACGGTGTCGGCGTACCGCACGAGGTCCAGCCACCACATTGCCAGTCGTTCGCCAAAATGCGGAGAATCCAACAAACGGTCAACAACTTTCTCGTACGCACCGGGTGACTGGTCGGCAAGAAAATCATCGACTTGTTCGATTGTCGGCGGCAGTCCGATCAGATCGAAGCTGAGTCGTCGAATCAGCGTGATGCGATCCGCTTCTGCAGACGGCTGCAGTTTGTGCTCTGCCAGCGATTGAGCAATATAGACATCAATGCGAGAACTTGTTGAGTTGACGTGATCGCCTCCGGCAGCAGCCGCATCCTCAATGTTCGTGCGAATCGGAAGGAATGCCCAGTGTCCTTCGTATTGACCTCCTTGCTCGATCCACTTTTTCAATAACTGAATGTCGCGCTGTGACAACGACTTCCCCGACTTCGTCGGCGGCATTTTTTGCTCTTCGTCAGTGGACGTCACGCGCTGAAACAGTTCACTCTCGTCCGGTTTTCCCGGCACCAATGCACCGCCTGTGCCGTCGCTGCCGACCAATCCTTCTTTCGTGTCCAACCGCAACTCGGCCTCTCGCTTATTCTTATCCGGGCCGTGACAGAAGAAACAGTTGTCGGAAAGAATCGGACGAATGTCTCGATTGAATTCGACCACGTCGGGAAGTCCCGCAGCTGAGATAACAGACTCCTGCGCGGAAGACGCGCTGGGTGTGGCCAGCAAGAATCCGGCAACTGTCAGTCCCGCAACAGCGGCCAGGACAGATCTTGTAGAGTTGCAGCGCATATCAATCCTCGATCAGGACTTTGACGACAGGTTCAGTGACAACCCGTCGAACAGTGTGTGGAACATCAACACCGCCAGGGAAGCGGTTTGGTGGGAATTTCGTCTTTGTATCACCACACACTTTCGCCGGAAGAGCCTGTTCCGTCAACTGACCGACCGTGGGACGCACGACGGGCCAGCTTGTGAGTATGCGAAACTCGTAGGGTCTGACAAGCAACGCGCAGGCACACCGAATAAGAGATATGGTGTGCCTGCGCTACCGCTTGTCACACCCTACCGTTAGAAACTGGCCAGCCGTGCCGTGGGGCAGCGGTTTCAATGCGTTGATGATCTTTGAATGACACTCCAACATTTCGTGCGAAGCCACATGCCGTGTATATTTCTCCTTGCAATGAGCCTGCGACGGAGTTTTCCCTGAATATGATTGACCACACTTCATGAATTGTGTCCTGCTGCCAAATTTGTTCTTTGAGGATGAACTCCAGCAGACAGCAATCGTCGCTTCGGCCAGGGCCAGACAGTTGGTGGCGGAAATCGGGCCCGTCATGGGCTTGCTGGCAGGAGAAGTTTTCAATAACTCAACCGAATCGCCTGATGCATCGCCACTTCGATCCATCGTGGTTGTTTCTCATGACGCTTGCCCAGATGACATACCGCACGCATTACAGGGCGTTGAGTTTCTGACGATCGATGAAGTTGCAGCAAGATTGCAACAGGAACCGCGATCAGATTCCGGCGACAGCAACTCCTGGGATGCAGTTCCGTGGGGATGGAGTGACTCCGCCGTCGCCGTATTCCAGAGAGCGGGTCTTTGCGTCAACGCGCCGGACAGTCACGTCGTGCGGGCGATCAATAGCCGTGAGTTTCAATCGACGTGTGACGCTGCCATTGAGATCAATGGCACGGAACGAGTGGATTCATTCGGGATGTTATGTCGTTCGCAGCCTGAAGTGACCGCCGCGATCAAAGCCGCCGGTGAGTATTCTCAACGAGGCTGGGTGATTAAGGCTGATTTGAGCCATGCTTCACGCAATCGACTGCTTGGGACATCGACTGACCTCAGGCACGAGCACCGGGCGTGGCTGGACGCGAGATTTGAATGCGATGAAGCGGTGTATGTCGAACCCTGGGTGGAACGCATTGCGGAATGCGGGCTTCAGTTTCACCTGCGACCGCCAGTGACTTCCTCGGCAACAATTGAATTTGTTGGTGCCGCGGAGATGCTCACCGATGAAGCGGGACGCTATCGAGGCAGCATCGTGCGGTCCGCTCTGCCTGAGGCCATTTGGCAGCCAGCGATTGATCACTGCCTCCAGATTGCCAACACTGCGGCGACACGTGGGTATTTCGGGCCACTGGGAATTGACTGTATGGTTTTCCGCTGCCCAAAGCACAATCGTCGGTGGCTTCGTTTCTCGCACGACATCAACGGACGGCTCACGATGGGCCGCGTCGCTTTGTCACTTCGCAAGTTTCTGGAACCTGGAGAAACCGGAGTCTGGATTCATGCGGAGTTCAACTCGGGCCTGCGAAATGGAAAAACTGCTGACGAAGTTTATCCTGGAGGCGTACGCATCATTCACACCAGTCCCGGATGGATCGGCGAAAAAGCGGCACGAACCGGAACGGCTTTGGTCGTTTCTGCAGATTCTGACCGCCTGAAAGCAGCCTGCACCCGGATTCTGGGGCGAAGTGTGAAGATTACGCCAGCTGCGGGATCAGAACGGCACTCGTAAAAATCCGAATGATGCGTTATATCGGGTTGAAAAAGGTGTCTGGAACTCTCCGGCATCAGGTTTTTGCAGTGCGTTCTGATGCCTCCAAAGTTCCAGACACCTTTTTCGACGCAATTTCTTGTCCCTGGTCGTGAATCTGGTACAGTCGAATTTGTGAACGACGAAAGCTTTCCCTTCAATGACAGATTCTGCAACACCTCAATCATTGCGACCCTGGTCACCGGAATGGTACGCACTGCAAAAAAGCACGCTGGGTGAATCCACCTGCCAGCAGCTGGGCTTTTACGTCATTCCGCCCGAGCTGCGACTGTCAGTCGTCATTCCGGTCTACAATGAAGAGAAAACGCTGCGACTGCTCATCGATCGCGTTCGTGAAGTTCCGATTCGAAAGGAGCTGATCCTGATTGACGACTGCAGTAAAGATCGTTCCCGAGACGTCCTCAAGGCCCTTGAAGCCGAGGGCGGCAACGACGATTTCAATCGCATTCGCATCTTTTTTCACGACGTCAACAAAGGCAAAGGGGCCGCGCTGAAGACCGGGTTTTCTCATGTCGATGGCGATATTGTGATCATTCAGGATGCCGATCTGGAGTACAACCCGTCCGAGTACCCGCGTCTGCTGCAGCCCATCGTTGAAGGCAAGGCAGACGTCGTGTTTGGAAGTCGATTTCTGGGCGACCGGGCGCATCGCGTACTTTATTTCTGGCACTATCTTGGCAACCGTTTCCTGACGACCCTGTCGAACTGTTTCACGAATCTGAATTTGTCCGACATGGAGACCTGCTACAAGGTGTTTCGCCGCAGCGTAATTGATGACATCACGCCGAAGCTGGTACAAAATCGATTTGGATTTGAGCCTGAAATCACCGCCAGAATCGCTCGTCGGAATCTGCGTGTGTTTGAAACGTCGGTGAGCTACGCCGGGCGGACGTACGCGGAAGGCAAGAAGATCGGCTGGCGCGACGGTTTTAAGGCATTGTGGTGTATCATTCGGTTCGGGATTGCGGATTAGGATCGCGGGAGTGCCGCGCCGGTGCTCCGACTTCTCCAATCGGTGGCGATGGGCAGAGAAGACCCTGATCTATACTTCACTCAGGGCCGGTCAACCTGCTATACCTCATTTGGTTAATGAAGATCGAAGTGCAGCACTTGGGTCTGCTCGCGACGGAAAACGATCGACGTCGGTCGCGTGCCACGGAATTTCCCTTTTCAGACGGACACATACGAATCGCTCGATGGATACAAGAATCCTGACTCATCACGAAGACTTTCTGGAACTGTGCGACCACATTCGCCAGTGCGGAATTGTCGCGTTCGATTCGGAATTCGTTTCGGATATCTCTTATCGGCCTGAACTCGGACTGCTGCAGTTTGCGACGCCCGAACGCTGTGTGGCGGTGGATCCGCTGGCGGTCGCGACACTGACGTCCTGGTGGGACATCATGGCCGATGACGCCACCACCGTGATCGTGCACGGTGGCCAGGCGGAGATTAAATTCTGCGTTCAGATGTGCGGCCGGATTCCGAAGAAGCTCATCGATATCCAGATTGCCGAAGGCTTGCGCGGACGCAGCTATCCGTTATCGTACTCGGCGATCGTGGAACGAGTCCTCGGAAAACGAGTGGCCAGTAACCAGACGCGAACCGATTGGCTGCGTCGTCCGCTTTCGCCCGAACAGATTCATTACGCCCTGGAGGATGCTGCTTTTCTGCCGGAGATTTGGGAACGTCAGAGCAAGTCCCTGGAATCCTGCGGCCGTCTTCAATGGGCCTATGCAGAATTTGACCGCATGTGCCTGGACATTTTTGAAGAGGAACAAACGCCGCCATGGGAACGTGTCTCAGGAATTCACAAACTGCCGCGCCGTGAGCTGCTGGTCGCTCAGCGAATCGCAAAATGGCGTGAAGAAGAAGCGGCCTATCGCAATCGGCCGCCGCGCAGAATTCTGCGGGACGACCTGCTGATCGATCTGGCCAAACGACGGCCGAAGACCGTGCAGCAGGCTTTGGCGACACGCGATCTGAATCGGCCAGAGTACAAGAAACGTCTGGACGATATCATCGTTGTGATTGAAGAAGCGTGTTCAGTTCCGGACGACAAGCTGCCGCCCCGACTCCGTTCGCGTGATGAGTTCTCGTCCGAAGAACAGGTCATTTCGCGGCTCCTGGGCCTGGCGTTGGGAAATGTCTG
>JANOUN010001343.1:0-1670 GCA_031416875.1 Planctomycetota bacterium
TCCGGCAACGACTGGCTGCCGGGAGTCGCGTGTCAGACTCAGCAGTCCGAAGATCTGATTCTCGGTCAGGTTGAGTTGCCGAATTGCGACCTGCAGGCTCTCTTTGTCGGCATCGTGCGATCGGCGCAGATGTAACTGGATCGCCATTCGCGCTCCGGTGATCGAATTTCGAAGTTGATGAGCCAGCCCGCCAGCGACCTGAGCGATCAAAACCGTGCGCTCCGTCATGCGAATCTGCTGCGTAGCCTGTTGGAGTCCCTGCGCCATGTGATTGATGGACGATGCAAGGCGGGAGAGTTCATCGTCGCCGGTCACTGGCAGCAAATTATCAAACTGAAGCGTTGCCAGTTTCCCCACATGATCCTGCATGCGATCCAGCCTCGCCCCCATTTTAGCTGCAATCAGATAAGAAAGAACTGCCATCGCCAGCATCGTACATGCGCCAATTAACAAGGGTGGCAGGATGACATCTCTTCGAACGGCCTGCCATTCGCGTTCAGGGACCAGGACAAGTAGTTGATTTAGTTCCGGTGAACGCAGCACCTGAACGCCGCCCACAAGCCATCGTTCCCCCTCGAGCGACACCGGCTGGAACTTGCCTAGCTTCCCGGAATCTGTTGAAACGGTTCGTGGCGCGGCAATGACCGCTTTGGCGAACGACTGCGGCAGAGTCGTGGCTGTGATCTTGCCAGAATCACTTGCAGCAATGAAGTCGGCTCCGGACAGCCCTTTCATCTGCTCGAGCACGGGACCTGTTACCGGAAACCTCGATGCGCTGAGAGTTCCCGCAACCTGATCAAGTCGTGCGATGGATTCCCGCTCGGCGCGATCTGCGGCGATCCATGAAGCGCTCAGCGAGATCACAGCGATCGCCAGCCCTTGCAACAATGCATATGGCAACAGAATCTGAGTGCGAATAGGCCAGCGCATGTTGGTTCAAATTGAACGAAGTCGCGAAGTCTGGATTGGCGGTTTTTCCGCCCGCATGACGATCGAACCGTCGTCGTTGCTCACAGTGTTGTTGATTTTAGCAGGAAGCGGGCAATCGTGCATTGGCACATGCATTGCGATGAGTGAATCACCGATCACCGTGGTCTCGTTCCACTGGCGTCGAGTTTTGTTTTATCGCAGGTGGACAAGCGAGGGCTGGTCCGCCGATTTGTTTTAGAATCGAGAATCAGATCATGAATCACATGTTAAATCGCCCTCGCCGGGCATTTACGTTGATAGAGCTCCTGGTCGTCATTGCCATCATCGCGATCCTCATTGCGCTCTTATTGCCTGCGGTCCAGCAGGCACGAGAAGCGGCCAGAAGGACTCAATGCCGAAATAATCTCAAGCAGATTGCACTTGCCGTGCATAACTACGCGGACGTCTTTACAGTGCTACCACCAAGCGCCTGCATCAACCCTTCACTGACAGCGACCGGGAACAATGGTTCCTGGGGTATTCATGGCAGAATTCTACCATATCTGGAGCAGGCCAATGTCTATTCGAACGTCGATCTCAGCATCGCCTGGGATTTTCAAAAGTCGATCAGCGGCCTGAAGATTTCGGGCTATGCGTGTCCAAGTGATCCAAAGAGTGATCGATTGCGTGACGCAGGTGGAGGGCGCGCAATACTCTATCCGACGACCTACGGTTTCGGTTTTGGAACCTGGTACGTCTGG
>JANOUN010001344.1:0-5097 GCA_031416875.1 Planctomycetota bacterium
TGCTCAGTGTCAGGGCGAGGAGTGGCAACAATCGGGTTTGGCAGAATGTGTGCATGTTCGAATCCTCCGGGTGAATGGATCTGCTGGAGAGCGGCCACTTTCAGATTGAACTAATGTTAATGTTCCTGAGCCATTGTAGAAGCGGGGCAGACGCAGACAGCAGAAGGAATACCACTGCTCATTTTTTGCTCGTGGCGACTCTGCGGAAGAATTTGAAGGTGAAAGCCAGGATGAGTTTCTCACCCAGACGCGGAAAGATATCGCGGAATATGAAGATGGGGCGCAATGGGGGGAAGCTGATCATCATTTCCGGTGGCCCGGTGAGAATCGCCTTCTCCACGGCTGCGGCAACTTTTTGCGCGGTCGTTTCTCCCACGAAGAAGGGAGTTTTTCTGCCGGTGGCTTTGATGATTTCGTCATAAACGCCTCCGTCGGTGGCAAAGCCCGGACAAATCACGGTCGTCGTAATTCCAACCGGGAGAAGTTCGCCGCGCAGTCCCTGAGTGAACGCGATCAATCCGGCTTTTGTGGCACCGTAGACGGCGCCAAAAGCCGGTCCATGTTTTCCGGCAATGGAGGACATATGAATGATCCGACCAAATCCCTGCCTCCGCATGATCGGTACGACATGCCGCGTCAGGACAATGGCTCCAGTCAGATTCGTTTCGATCGTCTGCAAAATCTGATCGAGTGGCAATTGATCAAATACCGCGAAACATTCGATCCCGGCATTGTTGACGAGCACATCAATACGTCCGAAACGATCCTGTGTCGCTTTAACGAGTGCTTCCAGGGCATTCGGATCGGCCACATCGGTAGGCACGGCCATGCATTCACAGCCGGTTGCAGTGAGTTCTGCTTCCAGGTGGGCCAGTTTGTCCGCTGAGCGAGCGGCAAGCACAAGGCGATAGTTCTTTTTTGCCAGACTCAGACAGATGATTCTGCCGATTCCCGCAGATGCCCCGGTGACGATGACTGTAAGTTTTTCCGGGACGGACTCTGAATTCGCCATAAAAACGGATGCTCCGATTGAGCCCTGAAAGTGTGGTCGATTTGTCTGGAATTCAGACAGCATGGCAGATTATCACGTTTGAGTCGAACGGAGAATGCTACTATGCGGGGCGTCGATGAGCCCTGAACCTGGTACTCCGTTTTGCACGCATGAATTCCGCAGACGACATGAAAGATCCGGACCTCAGAATTATTGTGCTCACTGGCAGCGATCGCCCGGATATTCAGGCGGCATGGCATGACCTGCGCGACTATCTGAAGACAGTCCGCGGCGTGGACCTGGTCGGTGTGTTTTCCAGTGACGAACCAATCCCGGAAGATCTGGCAGGCGACATCGTCGTCGTGCTGGGGGGCGATGGTTCCGTACTGCGAGGATGTCGACAGTTAGGCCGACGTCAATTACCGATCATCGGTGTCAACCTTGGTCGGCTTGGATTCCTGACCGACCTGAGTCCATCGGAATTTCGCAAAGGACTTCCGGGGCTTAAGCGAGGTCAGTTTCAGACTGTTGAACATCTGATGTTCGAATGTCACCATCATCGGGGTGATGGAACAGTGATCACCGATCTTGGCCTGAATGAAGTGAACGTCACGGCAGCCGGGTCGATGAAGATGCTCTATATTCATCTCAAAATCGACGACATGGATGTCACCACGTACAGTTGCGACGGTCTCATCGTCAGCACCCCGGTCGGTTCGACAGCTCACAATCTTTCGGCGGGCGGGCCGATTCTGCGTCAGGAACTCCAGTGCTTCGCGATCACACCCATTTGTCCTCATACATTGACGGTCCGACCGATCGTGGATTCGGCAGAACGAACATTTGAGATTTCGGTACGGGATGCGCCGCCCGGTGTCATGCTGGTCATCGACGGTCAGATCAGCCGCCCGGTGGATTCCGCTGATCGCATTCTGATCCGGCGGGCGGAGCAGACGTTTAAGCTGGTCCGACTGGCAGGCCACAGTTTTTATGGAACTCTGCATCGGAAGCTTGGCTGGCAGGGGCATCTGGACTATCGCGAACGGCGGGGTCATTGATTCGATAACGGACGGTGAGAAAACTTTTCCATGTTGTCCATGTATTCTGAAGACGATCAGCGAATGATTCGCCTGCAGGAGGGAGATTCGACGGCTTTCAATGAGCTGGTGAGTCTCTGGCAGGGACCGCTCTTCGGTTTTTTTATTCGCAACACGCGCGACGAGCATTTGTCCCAGGACCTGGTCCAGGAAACGCTGCTGCGTCTCTACCGCAACTGCTGGGACTATCTTCCGAAGGGACTCTTTAAGGGTTTCTTGTTCCGGATCGCCCGAAATCTGGTAATCGACCATTCGCGCCGCACAATCAATGATGTGCTCATTCGCAGCGTGCGAGGCCGTGCCGTGGGACGCGATGGTGAAGTATTCGAACTGTTGTCGTTAGTTCCCGACGACATGGCATCGCCGTTTGATCGTGCCGTCGAAAAGGAACTTGCATCTGCCGTGCAGGAAATGCTGCAGGAATTGCCTGAAGAACAACGGCAGACATTCCTGCTGCATCACTATGAATCCCTGACATTGTCCGAAGTCGCCGATGCCATGCACACCTCATTGCCGACCGCGAAAAGCCGGTTGCGGCTTGTAAAGGAGAAACTGCGAAACCTGCTGGCCTGTCGTGGTTTTGTGAATGAAATTATTTCGGAAAATGAATCATCCTGATGCGTCTGTTGTGCGTTTCTGTTTTTTTGATGCCGCTTCCCGGAGCCGATCGTAATGCCTCACTTCAGCCGCCTGACAGACATCATTACCTGCAGTCTGACCGAAATCCTCAATGCTGCCGCCGATCCCGCCGTAACGCTGCAGGAAATCATCGGTGAAATGAACGAAGGGCTGGCTGCGTGTCGTCGCAATGTGCAGACTTCGACCGATAACGGAGAACGGCTGAAACGTGAAATCTCTGATTATGAGGCTCAGATTGTCGTGTGGAAAGATCGAGCCAGACAGAACCTGGCCGAAGGCGATGAAGATGCGGCTCGCAATTCACTGCGACGCAAAGTCGAAATTGTAGATCTGATCGCTGGTTTACGGCCGGAGCTGGAAGCCGCCGTTTCTGCATCGCAGCATATGCTCAGGATTCAGAAAGCACTGGAAGCGAGGCACTCCGAGGCCCTGCGAAGACTGGAGGAAGTGACTGGCCAATCGTCGGCCATTTCGCTGGAATCAGAAAGCTTCGTCCTTTCCTCATCCGCGGCGACTCAAAAACGCCGCTCCGCCATCGAGGCCGAACTGGAAGCCTTGCGCCGTGAAATGCAGGGGTAGAGCACGCAGTCGCTTTGCGCCGACTGGAATCCGTGTGGCAGCGCTGTGGGAGAATCACGAAACATCGCGGTGAGCGGTAACGGACGAATTGTGTCGTGGGAAAGCCAGTCTCGCAATTTGACGGCTGGTTTCGCGGAGAGGAAAATCGGCGTCGATTGCCCTCTCAACGAAATCTGCGACCGCACCCAATTGAATCGTTGTGCGGCTTGGACTGCAATCAGAACGCCTCATCATCTATGATATGCAGATCGTTGCTGGAGGTGGCGGAGCAAACGGCTCGGCAGCAGCCTTGCCTTCCCCATCAGGATGTTGTCGGTGCGACTGGATCGAGGCACCACCAAAGAATTTTAGACGGATAGTTTTTTGTTCAGGGAGTGATGAGCAGATGAGTCAGGATGTCTCGACAGGATCAATATTATCGCCCGCTTCTCTGAACGAGTTTTCGCTGCCACGCCTTATTTTGCTTGGTGTCTGCCTGGCAGCGACGTCCGGTGCGTTCTCCGGGATTTTCCAGGCTGACGAACAGGCGGTCCCGCCGGAGTCTGCTGCCGTTCCGGAATCGGCAACCCTCGTCGATGGTATCAAAGTGCCCGATGGTTTTCATGTCGAATTGTATGCCGATGATGAACTGGCTCACGACGTGCATTCCATGACGATCGATTCCAAAGGCCGCGTCGTGGTTTCCGGGCCGGGTTATATTCGAATCCTCATCGACAGCAACAATGACGGCCGCGCCGACACGTTCAAACAGTTTGCCGACAAACCGGACACGGGTTCGCAGGGCATGTTTTTCCTGGGCTCCAGCCTGTTATGTTCCGGCGATCAGGGACTACAGATCTTTCGCGACAACAATCAGGATGACGTTGCTGATGGACCACCACAGGTTTTTCTGAAGATCTCCGCTGGCGGGGAACATCATGTCCATTCGATTCAAAAAGGTCCGGACGGCTGGTGGTATGTGATGGCCGGAAACTTCGCCGGTGTCACAGGATCATATGCCACCGTTCCTACCTCACCCATCAGGACACCCGTGTCGGGCACGTTGCTGCGTCTGAAGCCGGATCTCTCCGGCGGCGAAATTGTCAGCGACGGGTTTCGCAACGCTTATGATTTCACGTTCAACGGTACGGGCGACTTCTTTACCTTCGACAGCGATGACGAACGAGATATCTCATTACCGTGGTATCTGCCGACTCAGGTATTTCACGTACTGCCGCTTTCGAACGCCGGCTATGTCACAGTGGGTCTCAAACGGCCTGGCAGTTATCCGGATATGCCTCCGGTGCTGGCAACATTCGGACGCGGGTCGCCCACGGGAGTCACCTGCTATCAACATCAACAGTTTCCGCAAATGTACCATGGCGCATTGTTCATGCTGGACTGGACGTTGGGACGCATTCTGACCGTACCGCTTGTCCAGGAAGGTGCCGGATGGAAAAAGGATGGCTTTGTGTTTGCCGAAGGCCGTGATCAATTCGGATTCGCTCCCACAGACATCGAAGTCGCTCCGGACGGAAGCCTGTTCGTCAGCGTCGGCGGTCGTGGTACGCGCGGCAGTGTGTTTCGCATAATCAGCGATGCCCCGGCAACCCCGCCTGCTGCGGCCCGAACGGACGTCGGTTCACAAAGTCTGAATTCGGTTTTGGACGCGCCACAGCCGAACAGCAGCTGGTCGCGCGCGATGTGGGTTCCGCTGGCAAAATCGCTGGGGCCTGATGTCTTCCGCGAAGCCGCGCTGAGGGAAACTCGACGAGTCCCCGAACGGTTGCGGGCGATCGAGATCCTTGTCGA
>JANOUN010001345.1:0-1714 GCA_031416875.1 Planctomycetota bacterium
AAAAATCACTAAATCAACACCCCGCTAGCGCCTTGCCGCTCACAAAAACAGCGGTAATCAGCCAGATACGGAGTGCCATACAACTCCCCCCGAAACTGTCTTCACCCCTCACTTCATCAATTCCATTTCGAAAGTACATCGATCAATGGCAGACTGGATTGAACCACCGGCAAAAGCCCCTGCGTTTTCACTTAGGGCGACCGACGGCGCGACTGTAAAACTTTCGGAACTCAAAGGAAAGCCCGTTGTGCTCTACTTCTATCCGAAAGATGACACACCCGGCTGCACGAAAGAAGCATGCGATTTTCGCGATCGACTGACGGAAATCCAGAAGCTGGGTGCGGTGGTGCTTGGTGTGAGTGCGGATGACATCGCGAGTCACAAGAAGTTTTCCGAGAAGTTCAGCCTGAATTTTCCACTGTTGGCTGATACGGATCATAAGATGGCGAAAAAATACGGGGCTTGGCGTGAGAAAAACATGTACGGCAAGGTCTCCATGGGGATCCAGCGATCGACATTCCTCATTGATGCCCAGGGGGCCATCGCAAAGGTGTGGAAAAAAGTGTCCGTCGATGGCCACGACCAGCAGGTGATCGATGCGCTGAAGGCGCTCGCGGACGGTTGATAAAGCAATTCCAGCGCGAGCAAACTGATGGCGTTTGTACCGACGGAAATCCGAAAGGGCATGCGTGTCCTCAGCAAGCATGACTCGATCCTTGCCGGAGTCATGCGCAGCGTTGGCCCGTTCACGTTGAAGGCGGATCCCGGTGGATACGAGATTCTGGTGCGATCGATTCTTTCGCAGCAGATCTCGATGGCGGCCGCTCGCACAATTCGCGGCCGATTACAGGCCATGCTTCCTGCCGGAAAACTGACTGCGAAGAACATTGATGCATTGTCAGACGACCAATTGCAGTCGGTCGGCGTATCACGTCAGAAGCAGGCGTATTTGCGCCATTTGACGTCGTGCACTCTGGATGGCACCATCGACTTTCGTCGAATTGCGAAAGAATCGGATGAAGACGCGGTTGCGGAGCTGATTCAGGTCAAGGGCATCGGTCGCTGGACCGCTCAGATGTTTCTGATGTTTTCCCTCGGCCGGATTGACGTTTTCGCCCCGGACGATCTTGGGCTGCGAAATGCGATTGAAAAGCTGTACGCGCTGCCTGAAAAACCATCCCGCTCCGAACTGGAACTGCATGCTGACAAATGGCGTCCTTATCGAACGATTGCGTCGTGGTATTTGTGGCGATCACTGGATCAAAAAGTTATCGCCGATGAATTCCCGGTGTGAGGCAAGGGCTGGGTCGATTTGACACACAACGTGCGAATGCAACGAGCTTGAGCGCGCTGTGGCGACACAGTTTTCGCGACACTGCCGACAAGATTTCAGGAGCGCTGGCGGTATGTGTCTGCCATGGACCAGATGCCCATCGTGATAATACTGCTTTCGATCAGATTCCGTACAGAGTCTGGCACACATGTTGCCCCATTGTCGCGTGTGCTGGCGACCAAACGACAATCAACCTACGTTTACCAAAAAAAACTTATCAGGAAATCACGCATGCGGAAGAATGATTCCGTCTCTCAAGTCATGACCAAAGACGTCGTTAAGCTCGACTACAATGATCCGGTCTCTACTGCCCGCAAGCTGTTTGAGTACTCGGGAATTCATCATTTGCCTGTCGTGAAGGGGACGGAACTTGTCGGCATT
>JANOUN010001346.1:0-2586 GCA_031416875.1 Planctomycetota bacterium
CTGGAATCAATCCGGGCAAAAAGAGGTCCGCCAACTCAGCCCGAACCGGTTTGAACCCAATTTCCTGCTCTCTTACGGTACCGCAAACCCCGTAAAAGACAGCCTCACGCAAAATGGGCAGCTACATTGAACTTTGGGGAAGCGGAACCCAACGTATCGTTCGACTTTGTATTGAAGCAGGTTGCCCCGAACCACAATTCGAGGAACGGGCTGGTGAATTCGTGGTTCGGTTCCTTGCACCAAACTACGCCCCGCCGGTGCCGCCTGGGGTTGCTTTGACGGATCGACAGGCTCGCATCCTGGCTGTGTTTCAGTCGAACCCGGTCAGAAGTCTCCGTGAGATTCGAGAGGCAATTGATCCACATCTTTCAGACAGCACGATTCGCAGCGATCTTAATCAGTTGCGGGAGTGCGGGTTAGTAGAAGCAGTCGGGGTTGGAAGAGGAGCTTTCTGGCGAACGATTCAGTGGCCTTCTCCCTGAACGTCGATCCTGAATGGCACATTTGACACAAAAGCCGCAGGAAACACGCAGAAAAGCTCATTCAAAAAAATGCTTAAAACAAACAAAAGGCGCAGAAATCACGCAGAAAGGCGTAGCCGCGGAAAAAACTCATGAGCAACGACTGTCAGCAGATCGTCAACAAGGCTTGGAACTTTGCCCATGTTCTCCGGGACGACGGCCTCTCGTACATGGACTACACAGAGCAGATCACGTTCCTGCTCTTTCTCAAGATGGCGGATGAACAGACGAAGCCGCCGTACAACAAGCCGCCCATCGTTCCTGCTAAGTTCAATTGGGAAAGCCTGCTGAAGCGGGAGGACGACGAACTCATAGCCCACTATCGGCACATCCTCGAAGAACTCGGAAAACAGCCTGGAATGCTGGGCGAAATCTTCAAGAAGGCACGGCCCGAAATCCAGAACCCGGCTACGCTGCGACGGCTGATCGTGGACCTGATTGACGTGGAGAAATGGTCCTCCATGCAGGCCGACGTGAAGGGGGACATCCACGAAGGGTTGCTCGCCAAGAGCGCCACTGAGAGTCCGAAAGGGGCGGGCCAATACTTCACTCCCTGTGAACTTATCAAGGCCATCGTGGATTGCATGCAGCCCACCGCCGACGACACCGTTTGCGATCCAGCCGCAGGTACGGGTGGCTTCCTCTTGGCCGCTGACGATTACGTTGCCAAGCATAACGGCAGGACTTCTCGACCACGACCACGACCACGACCAAGCAACTCAACTTCGTGCAACACATCAAGACACTGCTCAATGTCAATGGCCGCTGTGCCGTCGTGGTGGCGGATAACGTGCTGTTCGAAGGTGGGGTCGGAGAGACAGTGCGCGGCGCAAGGCCGTATTGACGACAGAACAAATCTGTACCACGTCGCACTGCGTTTGGGCTTGGAAAGCGTTTGTGACGGCCAGAATACGCTGCAGTCCCAGCTACCATTCAACGTCATTATTGCGGACAAACAATGCAATTCCTCGGGGTTGCAACTCGCAGACCTTGTTGCCCGTCCTATCGGTCGAAAGATCCTCAAGCCGGATCAGCCGAACCGGGCTTACGATGTTCTGGCGAAAAAGTTCGCCCTTGATTCCGATGGCCAATTGGAAGGTCGGGGACTGACAATCTACCCGGCCTGAAAATGCGAAAAGCCCCGGTATTCACCGAGGCTTAGCGCCGACCGGGAATTCCCAGTCCTTGATGTCACTATCGGACGATTGACGTCTGAAGTCAAGGCGTCGTCCGACAGTTTCAAAACTGTCGGAACTGTCGGATACCTTGTCCTGAGTCGTATCACGATGACTGGACGTGACTTGCGACTATTTTCGTGGAATCTATTTCCGACAGAAAAATGTCGGGCAGACTCTTATACATCACGCTGAGCGACCTGGACGCTTGGCAGTTCGATGTCTTTTAATAGAGTCTCGACATGATGAAATTGACCGCCTGTGCTACCACCGGCATGTGTGACGTAGACGCTATCGCCGATCTCATCGACTGTTGCACCAACTCATGGAAAACAGGGGCATTTCGAGTCATTTCCTGTCAATTCGGCGGGTACGGACGAACTACAAATCCTGACGGTTGATGATGACGCAAAGCCCGCAAATCCCAACGAAAAAGCCTCATTCGCATTGAATACGAATGAGGCTTGTGAGGGGTGGCTAACCGGGCTTGAACCGGCGGCCTCCAGAACCACAATCTGTGGGATTATAGTTCCAAGTCCAAGCCTGTCAAGACTTACGGCGACGGAAGATTCCTGTTGCACCACACGTTGCACCAGTGAAACGCCGACGGCACGAAAGCGGTCGTCGGCGGACGATAGAAAGGGACGGACCAAGCAGAGTGAATCGGTGATTGAAACAGACTTCGCAGCGGCATTGCGGATGCTTGCAGCATTGCCACTCACGGATGATGAGCGTACCGAGGCGGTGCGACGGCTGCTTAAGGGCTCCGAGTGAACGATGTGCTGCTGCTAATCGGGATGACGGACTCGAAAAACGCTGACCGCGCAATGTTGCGCGGCGTCAAAACCAAACTCCGCGCAATGTTGCGCCGTCCAGATTTTGTTGGATGG
>JANOUN010001347.1:0-3904 GCA_031416875.1 Planctomycetota bacterium
AGCTGCTCGCAGGCCCCGGAGCTGCCGACGCAGCCGCGTTGATGGCTCAGCAGGGAGCGGGTGCCAGCCAGACCTTTCAGGAACAGTACGAAGAGATCGTCAACAAGATTCGTGAAAAGATCGTCGTCAACCGTATCGTCCGAGTCAAGGGACCGGTCGGTGGTTATGTGCACCACGATTACAAGACGGGCGTGCTGTTCGTGGCTTCCGGGACGCCGAAATCCATGGACATTCTTAAAGATGTGGCCATGCACATCGCCGGAATGAGTCCTTCAGTGACCAAACCTGAAGATCTGGAACCGTCGATTGTGAAGGCAGAACGTGACCGACTGATGGCTGAAGCACGTGCATCAAAGAAGCCTGAAAACATCATCGAGAAGATGGTGGACGGTCGCATGAAAGTCTTTTACGCTGATCAGGGCGTCCTGCTGATGCAGCAGTTCGCGAAAGACGAAGGCAAGACCGTCAGCCAGGCACTTGCCGAAGGCGGCACCGACGCCGTACAGTTCTACCGATGGAAGGTCGGTGCTGGCTGATCTGTTTCTGTGTCGCACTGTATTGTTCGGCTCATGACCAACATGAAGCCCGTCATCTGCCGCAGATGACGGGCTTCTCTGACTTGCGTTTTACGGTAAGGTGAGCGGCAGAGAATTTCTTTCCGGTTCCGTAGCTGAATTCGCAAGAACTCAGAGCCTCTCTGAATTCTTGAGAATTCAGCTACGGTAGATTCATTTCTGCCGCTCGTCTAAATCATCCAGGAATTCATTCATGTCCGTTTCCAGTCTGCGTCCTGCCTACAAACGCGTCCTCCTGAAAATCAGCGGCGAAAGTTTTTGCCGCGAGGGCGAATCCGGCATCAGCATGGCAGAACTCGCATCCGTGGCCGAACAGATCCGTGACGTGATGAAGAGCGGCGTACAACTGGCAATCGTGTGCGGCGGAGGAAATATCCTGCGTGGCAAGCAGTTTGCGGACATCAGTGAGCAGATCGTCCCCTCGACGGCACATTATATGGGAATGCTGGCGACGGTGATCAACGGGCTGGCGTTGCAGGATGCACTTGAAAGCGCGGGCGTTGCCACTCGCCTGCAAAGCGCAATTCGGATGGAAGGCGTGGCCGAACCATTTATCCGACGTCGTTGCCTCCGCCATCTCGAAAAAGGTCGCGTCGTGATTCTGGCTGCCGGCACCGGAAGCCCTTTCGTCACGACGGACACCGCGGCGGCACTGCGAGCCCGAGAGATTGATGCGGATGTCGTTCTCAAGGGAACAAAGGTGGATGGCGTTTACTCCGAGGACCCCATGAAGAATCCGCACGCGATCCGCTACACGGACATCTCGTTCCGCGAAGTGCTCGACCAGAATCTGCAGGTCATGGATGCACAGGCCATGCACCACTGCATGGAACACAACATTGACATCATTGTGTTCAACTACAAGAAAGTCGGCAACATCGCCCGAGCCGTCTCCGGCGAACGCATTGGTACCCGCGTTTCCACCGCAGGTCGCGCGTCGTAGCCACAGCCACTATGCCTGCGGCGCTCGCCACATACCCCAGAGACGCGGTCCCTTTATGCTTGCCAGGCGGCAACCAGATCGCACCTCCCAGAAACGCTCCGAGTGTAGAGCATTCCTGGTGCGGCAGATAAATTCGTTGCAGGAACAGGCGGAATACGCGCTCCATCCGTACCTCCCGGCTCGCCTGATCGGGAAGGAGATGAACGACCATCGGGTCATGCTGGAAGATCTGAGCCAAGCCGGCAGACAGTTTTGCTGTCTCAGCAATTTCGACTTTGCGAGCTTTCACAACTGCTGTCCCCATTTCACTCTCCCAGTGCTGCTGAACCATAAATCGTGTGATGATCCTCACCCTTGCCTGGCTTCCGGGGATTTCGGCGGTATTAACAGGATCCCACAGCGAGATGTGCGGAACTGTATCGGGGGACCGTGGGCCTGTCATCGATTTTGGTGAGTGGCTGTCTCAGATTCTGATGGATTCACAGGCAGTTCTGTAAGTTTCAGACACAGCGATCTTGATTCTGCAGATTCATCTGCGCTCTGCCAGCAGTCTGTCTGATTAGCGCTGTTTTTGTGAGCGACAAGGCGCTAGCAGCCGGTTTTTGCAGGCGAATTACCCGCGGCTAGCGGTCTGTAGATTTAGTGATTTTTGGGGCTCATGATCATACCAACCCGAAGCGCCAGCGAGGAATTTTTTAAGGCTCATGATCATACCAACCCGAAGCGCCAGCGAGGAATTCAGCCGTTTCTGCCTCGCTGGCGCTGCGGGTTGGTATTAAATCAACACCCCGCCAGCGCCTTGCGGCTAACGATTTTGGTGTATCGGGACAGACTCATGGCCGGTCCGAACCAAGCCCATTTCGACAATCGAGCTTCAATAAACTGTTGCTTCGTTGATCCTGATGCTTCCTCGGTTAATACTGTTGGTTTTTGCGAACGTCTTTGGCATCCCAAGCGGATCGCTCTCTGACATTTCCTCAGACCTGGGCTTGAAAACATGAGATTTGCATTTCTCGTCCATCCTCTCAGCCGCCAGTCCGCGACGATGCTTGATTTGGACAGAGACGGAAGTCTGCTGAAAATGTGGGGCCTGGATGCAATGGGAGTGGCTGCAGGATTGCATGGTGCTTTCACAAGAAGTCTGGCTTGAGGAGTACAGGACCGCCCGCTGAAGGTTTCAGTTTTCGATGAGCTTGGTCTGTTGACGTCTCCTGACGGTGCCGTAGCAGAAGGGCGCATTTACGAGATTCCATTGGATGCATACGAGATCCTCGACAATCCTGATCGGGCTCTGGCGTTCATGCAGGAGTCCGTCAGTCAGGCAACGGAATGGGGAGCGAGTCTGATCGGACTGGGATCCATGACCGGCATCGTGGGGAGCCGAGGCGAATTCCTCGCCGAGCGAAGTTCGATTGCCGTGACCACGGGAAACAGTCTGACCGTCTACACGGCGTTGCAGAATCTGTATCGGGTTGCCGATGAGTTTGATATCGATCTGCGGAACGAGACGGTGGCTGTCGTGGGCATACCTGGCAGCATCGCTTCGGGTGTCGCCGCTCTCGCGGCCCCGCATTGTGGCCGATTGCTGCTGGTGGGACGCAACAATGGCAACGCGACCGTCCGTCGATTTGCCGATCAAGTCGGAGGCGAGTACTTTTCGAGTATCTCCGATGCGTTGTCTCAGGCACGCGTGGTCATCTCTGCGACTTCGTCGGGGAACTGCATCGATCAGCACCAATTGTTACCGGGTACGATCGTGATCGATGTTGGCGTGCCGACCGATGTGATCGGTAATAAAGCGTTGCGCCCCGATGTCCTGATTCTGACGGGCGGATTGGTGAAACTGCCGGATTCAATGTCTCCGACTTCGCGCGTGCTCAAATTCCATCACAGGGTCATTCCCAGTTGCCTGGGTGAAACGCTGGCACTGGCGCTCGATCAGCGGGCCGAAAACCTTTCACTGGGTCGGCATCTCAGTCTGGATTCGATCCAGGACATCGGCGCGCGGGCTCGTGCGCACGGATATGATTTCTCTCGCCTGTATTCTTTCGGAAATCCGCTGGAGGACGCCGTCGCGACGCAGTTCCGCCAGGTACGCTGGCGACTGGAGACCGGAAGAATTCGACCGCTGCCCAGCATCGACAAGCGGGCCGCGACGGCTGCCGACCAGCATGCCCGGCACTGCAACCCGGTGCTGCATGTCCTCGGCCGATCAAGTGGATTTGTGCGCACGTTCGTCCGGGGTGAAGGGGCATATCTGTTTGACGCCGAGGGGCGAGCATATTTCGACTGCGTCTCAGGATTCGGGTCATTGAATCTGGGACACAATCATCCGGCTGTGGTAGAGGCCCTGGTTGAGGCGCTCAGGCAACAGGCGCCCGGTTTT
>JANOUN010001348.1:0-3482 GCA_031416875.1 Planctomycetota bacterium
CTGCGGCGAGCCTACAGGCGACCGATTGACGAGGCCGACCTTGTGCAACCGATGCAGTCCTTCAAAGCGGCTCGCGATGAAATGGACTTCAATGCGGGCATCGAAGCGGCTTTGGCAGGCGTGCTGGTGAATCCCAATTTCTTATTCCGCATTGAGCGTGACCCTGCTGGCATCCCATCGGGCGACGTATATCGCATAAGCGATATCGAACTCGCTTCGCGGCTGTCATTCTTCCTGTGGAGCAGTATTCCGGACGACGAACTTCTGTTATTGGCCGAACAAAACAAATTGAACAAGCCAGACATCCTTGATCAGCAAGTCAAGCGGATGCTGGCCGATCCGCGAGCTGAATCTCTGGTCAATAACTTTGCCGATCAGTGGCTGTACCTGCGCAATCTGGAGTCCGCCTTTCCTGACATGCGACTGTTTCCAGACTTCGACGATAATCTGCGGCAGGCCATGCGGCGCGAAACAGAACTGTTTTTTGCGAGCATCATGCACGAAGATCGCAGCGTGCTGGATTTGCTTCGCGGCAAATATACGTTTCTGAATGAAAGACTCGCAAAACATTATGGAATCCCTCACATTCACGGCGATCGGTTCCGCCGCGTTGAACTCACGCCGGAGACTCATCGCGGCGGTTTACTGCGACACGCGAGCATACTGACGGTGACCTCTTACGCGACGCGAACCTCCCCCGTCATTCGAGGCCATTGGATTCTGAAGAATCTGATTGGTTCGCCGCCGCCTCCGCCGCCTGCTGATGTTCCGGCACTCAAAGACAACACAGTGCTGGACAGCCTGCCGATTCGTGAAAGACTGGCTCAGCATCGGGCCGACCCGAACTGTGCGGGGTGCCATAATCTGATGGATCCGGTCGGCTTCGCCCTGGAGAATTTTGATGCGATCGGGCGTTGGCGTGAACGCGACGACGAGCATCTGATCGATGCGTTGGGCGGGCTGCCGGATGGCAGTCAATTTACCGGTGTCGATGGCCTCGAACAGGGATTTCTGCGGCGGCCTGAGTTATTTGTTGGTACACTTACCGAAAAGCTGCTTACGTATGCACTGGGCCGCGGGGTTGAACTTCACGATGCTGCCGCGGTGCGAAGAATCGTCCGAGATGCTCAAGTCAACGACTACCGGTTCTCGGCGCTGATACACGGAATTGTCGAAAGCACACCGTTTCAAATGAGGACGGCTGAATGATGATCACCAGAAAATCTCTGCCTCGACGAACGTTGCTGAAGGGCCTTGGTGCCGCAATTGCTCTGCCGCTGCTGGACGCCATGGTCCCCGCGATGACGGCACAAGCCGACACTGTGGCCAATGCGGCCCGGCTGCGTCGCATCAGCTATATTTACATGCCGATGGGGTGTGACATTTCGCGCTGGACGCTGCCCGGCGATGATCTGAGCGAGCTGTCGCCGACGCTCAGTCCGCTGGCTCCGATGCGTCAACACGTGACGGCGATCAGCAATATGGAGATCCGGAATGCGTATCCAGGCACGCACGCGACATCCAATTGTTCATTCCTGAGTTGCGCAACGGCCAAACGAACAGAAAGCACGGACTACTTTCTCGGCACAACTGTCGATCAGATTGCGGCTCAGCAAATAGGTCAGCAAACGCAGTTGCCGTCGCTGGAATTATCGATGGATCTGATGGCGACCGTGGGCCAGTGCGACAACGGCTACGCCTGTGTCTACCAGAACAATCTGTCGTGGTCTTCACCAAATACGCCGTTACCGTCCGAGGCGCATCCCCGCACTGTCTTCGAAACACTTTTCGGCGAAGGTGGTTCCTCGGCTGCTCGTCAGGCGGCTTTGAAAAAGAGAGCCAGCCTGTTGGATGGGATTGGTCAAGAAATTACGCGATTGCAGAACACACTCGGCCCTGCTGATCGTGAAAAGATCGGCGCATATCTCGATAGTGTCCGCGAAGTCGAACGACGCATTCAGCAGGCCGAAGCCAACGCCAAAGAAAACCCGTTGCCGGATTTGGATCGACCCATGGGAGTCCCTGCAGCATACGCGGACCATGCAAAGCTGATGTTTGATCTGCAACTGCTGGCGTTTCAGGGAGATATCACGCGCGTCACGACCTTTCAGCTGGCCCGTGAAACCAGCAACCGAACTTATCCGGAAATTGGCGTTGCAGATCCGCATCATCCTCTCACCCATCATGGCAACGATCCGGAAAAAATTGCCAAGGTGGCAAAAATCAATCAATTCCATGTCTCACTGTTCGCGGACTTTCTGCAGCGCTTGCAGCAGACAAAGGAAGGCGACGGCACGCTGCTGGATCATTCGCTGTTGCTGTACGGCAGCGGCATGGGTGATCCCAATGTCCACGACCACCTGAATCTGCCAATCCTTGTCGCCGGCGGGGCTGCCGGCAACATGCAGGGAAATCGTCATATTCGCTTCAGCGAGCCGACACCGATGGCCAATCTGCATTTGACACTGCTGAACAAAGTGGGAGTGCAGCTGGATTCCTTCGCCGACAGTACCCGACAAATGGACGAATTGTTCGAGCCAATGACGATTTGATTGTCGCTTGACTCTCTGAGTCGAGTGTGATTTTTGTTTCTGTTGTACCTTGGACATTCTTGTCCGAGATCATGCAAGGAAATGCAGCGATGTCGAACGACGTTCCTGGTGCCGGATTCGTCTGCTTAACAGAACCTGTTGGCAATATGACGGACATGAATGTCCATCCTACAAAGATTTATTCCGGCGTCACGCCCGCCATGAGAGTTAACCAGATGAAGACCACCTCTCACACACTGGCAACCTATGTCTTCATCTTGTGCCTCGCCTCAAACACCCTGGCATCTGACTGTCCCGTTGCCGATGCCGCCAAACGGGCTGACTGGGAACAATTGAGTTCACTGATTGCCAACAATGGCGACGCGACCGCATCTCAGACTGACGGCATGACGGCTCTGCACTGGGCGGCATGGCACGACAACGCGGAAGCTGCCGCATTGCTCTGCCAGCACGGTGCGGATGTCAATACGGCGAACAAGTATGGAGTCACGCCACTCTCGATTGCCTGTGCCAACGGAGATGCAGCAATCATCACACAGTTGGTCGATGCCGGTGCAGATGTCAACCTGGCTCAGCCCGGTGGCGAGACCGGACTGATGACCGCGGCTCGAACGGGGCGTCTGGAAGCCGTGAACGTGCTGGTGGACCACAAAGCAGATGTGAATGTCAAAGAACGCAACGGACAAACAGCCATCATGTGGGCTGCTGCCGAGGGACACGCGGATGTCGTCGAGGCATTGATCAAAGCGGGTGCTGAATTTCAGACGCCTCTGAAGTCCGGTTTCAATGCCTTGTTCTTTGCAGTGCGAGAAGGCCGGCAATCGGTGGTGGACGTGCTCCTGACGGCAGGTGCGGATGTCAACGCCGTCATGACGCCCGAAACAAAAGGCCCCCGAGTTCCTCGGCAAGGCACAAGTCCGTTGATCCTGG
>JANOUN010001349.1:0-7730 GCA_031416875.1 Planctomycetota bacterium
GGGGTCAGGAACCAATAGTGCGGAGCACCCTTTGGGCCATTTGGCTATTGGTTCCTGACCCCTTTTCCAAGACAGAGATCTACGGCCCCGCAGTTGGCGGCAGTTCCGGCACGAAGCGGACGCGGTTGCCGAAGGCTTGCAGGTCGAGATGCTGCTGGGGCGTAATCTTGAATTCCAGACCAGGAACCGGGAAGCGGGATGACACGGTGTAGTCGAAGAGTTTTGTGCCGCTGGTTCTGGAAAGAGCAGTGATCGTCGTTCTTCTGTCGTTGGGCACAAGTCCGGGAATCGGATTGGGACGCAGGACATTGGCTTTGTTCACGCGTGCGGAGAAATTGATGAGCAGCAATATGGGATCGGCTGTCGGTTCGAACCATGCAGCCGAGTTTTCTTCAGCGTCCCACACCCAGCGGATTTTTCCCGTTGCGCGATCGATCGCTCGAAGCTCCTTCTTAATCGGATAGAGCGGAAGATCTCCCATCGATCCGAACATCATCTGAACCTGAACCGCCTGCTGATCCGGAAACGGAAAGACATAGTAGTTTGCCGCATCGGCCATAACCAACGCTCTCTTGAGATGCTCCGGCGTCGTTCCCTTCTCTGCCTCAGCGTCGTAATTTGCATCGGCAGAAAACTGCACGACCTGTTTTTCTGCCGTCAACAGATCAATGATCTCGAACGTGCCCTTGCTCGTTACGGAAACCAGCGTCCGCGCATCCATGAACTGGCAGTTGATCATGTCCGTCAAAGGGAGACTGTGACGAATTTCACCCGTCAGAGAATTGACCCAATCCAAAGTGACAGGCGCTGTCCCGACCGGTGACTGTTCGAAAATCACAAGTTCATCGCCAGTGGCCAGAATCGTCTGCCACAGTCTTGAGAGAGAAATGCTGGACTCCCGCTTTGTGCCATCCGCTCGATTGAGACATGTGACCGATTCAGGGTCTTCGTCCGGTGATCCCGTTGGCAGATGGCTCAGGAAGACGCACGATTCAGTTGCGAACACATACTGGCTTTCGGCCTGTGTGTGCAGCGACCAGAGATTCTGGCCGGTCAGCAAATCGATCATTTCGACGCGTGACGGCGACTGCACGCAGATCCAGCGATCATTGCCGCCGCAAATTCGCAGATCCCGACCATAGACCTGCTGCCATGCCATCGACGAGGTGAGAAAACGGTCGAACAGGTGCATTTCCGCCATAATCTGCCACATGCCGCTGGATGACTGATTCGGAATTCGACGGTTCCACAAGACCCGCTGATCGATCAGGGAGACGGCCGACAGACCCATCGAATTCTGCACCAGCACCACACTTCCGAAACGCATCACAGAGCCGCTGTTGCCGAGCGATAATGCATCAAACATTCCGCCGTCGATCGTACACAGTGGTACGTCAGACTTGATCAGCGAACGCACGGCGAGCACGGATGGTTCGCGAAACGTGGACCAGCGCCAGGCACTCAGGAATCGGTCCTCGCGATAACGCGGTAACAAGATCCGTTCATTCGGCTGTGGCATCGTGGTTGCCGAAACGGGATTGACGGGCACGACCGAATACGTCTGATCTTTCCATGCAGACCATTGCTGAGCAAGTAATTCCCGGGGAGCCGGAGATTTCTCTGCATCTGCCGTTGGCAGCAACTCCGCCCGAACCACATCCAGCAGACTCAATGCGGCAGGATGAGGCCTCAACTGCAGATCTGCGCGAGCCGCTTCCACAGCCAGTTGATTGCTGAATCGATCAGCCAGCGCGGCAAACCGTGCATTGAATACGTCCGATGCCTGCAGCAATGCAGAAGATTCGGAGGTAACGCTGCGAATCTGGTGTTCGCAGTGCCGTGCCTGCAGAAGCAGGTGCCATGTGGATTCCGTCAGTCGGCCCGCCTGGATTGCTTCATCCGCTCGACCGAGCAGTTCTTCCTGCAGAGCCAGAGCGGCGGTGTCTGGCTGTATTGACAGCAGATCTTCATTGGAAAGCTGCTTCAGGGCGGACAACCAGGACGCGGATTTTGACACGTCGGGATCGGCGACACGCTGTTCAAGAATCTGCAGCAGGAAGTGCCGCATCGGGCGGGTCGTCGTGAAGTACGATTCAGCGCTGAAAGTTCGATGACCGATCGGATCGTCTGCCACCGGACTGAGAAGCTGCTGATTCAGCAACGCACGGTCTGGCAATTCGGCATTCAGAACCGCGGGCGCGGCTTTCAGAAAATCCACAATCACATCGCCCGTGATTTCCGGCTGAGTTTCCAGAGTCAGGAACTGCACGATGGCATTGTCCTGCGATGTCGCCGCGTAACGTGCTGCGTTTCTCAGGTGTTCGTCGCGATGCGTGGGGTCGTTGAGCGTACGAGCCGTCGCAATGCGGAACAGCAGCCGATGGACGGAGTCCGTTTCTTCCGCTGCGGGTGTAGATTCGGCAAGGATTTTTTCTGCATCGGCAAACTGTCCCGTTTCGATCAGGAACCGAGCCTGTTCAATGGTTTCCGGTTGAAGAGGCGGGGCCGTTCCGAATTGCGAAAACAATGAAACATGATCCGGGCCGTAGCTGACCACGTCGCCATCTATGGATTTCAATCCTCCGGCACTGAAGGCAGGCCGCATCGCCGGAATCTTGTCGGTCAGTTGTCCGTCGGCATAGCGGATGACCTGGATCGATCCGTCCGAGAGCGGAATCCACAGATGGTCGTTGAGGCGTGTGCCAGGGCCGGTCGGAACAACGCTGGTCGCAACAAGTGCGGTGTTCCAGTCGACTTTGAGACTGTCCAGTCGCAGCCGCTGGATTTTTTTGGGTCCTGCCACAACGATGAATTCCTCATCCACTGTTAGAATGACTGTTGCCGTATCCGGTGAAATGCGACGTCGCACGCTTCCGGTGAGGGGATCGATCATGACCAACTGATGACTTTCGGCACCCTGAATGATAAGCGAATCTGATAACAGCATGGGTTCCGGTCGCCAGCTTTCGCGAAAGGGCTTCGCCTGAGCCTGAAGCGTGGCGTTCCGCAGATTGCGAAGTTGAGGGATCGCCGTCTCTTTCGGATTCTGAAGCAGGCGGCGCGTCCAGACGACGGAACGAGTGAGAGTGTCAACCGCGGTCAGCAAGCCGTCATTGGTGCTGGTCCAGATCATGCCATCGGCAACCAGCGGACGCGACGCGGTCAGTTGGCGATTGGGATCCTGGAGGATATTGATCTCCGGATAGGCGAGCATCAGCTTCCAGACGACTTCTCCTGTTTCAGATCGCAGACAGACCAGCCAGTGCGCGTCGTCGCGTTCAACAAGCCCAAATAACAAGCCGCCTGAGACTGCGGGCGGACCTGCGAACCATGCGCGAGACAACTCATTACCGAACCGTGCTTCCAGCGGCGCACCGCCAGCAGACCAGAGTCTGCGACCGGTGGCCTTTTCAATCGCGACGAGTTCCTGGAGTGAACGGGATATCATATCGCCGCGACGCTGCAACATTCCGAATGGCGCACCGAAGTCGGAGGAAGGTCCAGCCGATTCCCCTGTGTCACAGAGAACGAACAGTCGGGAGGCATCGGATGTGATGCCGGCTGTGACTTCGTCGCGGTGCAGTTCCAGAACTTCTCGGGAGTTCTGCAACTGCAAAGCGTTCATCGGAGTGCCATCACTGCCTTCCGAAAATCTCATGCGAGATTCAGTCGACTGACGTATGTCCTGCTGCCGATCAAGCAGCCTGGTCCACAATACTTTGCCGGTCTTTCGTTCAAACGCCAATAAACCACCAGAGGATCGAACATAAATTGCCTGGGAATCAACATTTGGTTCACCGGCCATCCATGCAATCGCCTGCTGCTCACCCTCCTCTGCCAGCAGCCGCACCAGATCCTGCGACGCATGTCGCTGCAAGGAATTCAGATGCAACGTCCGTTGCCATACAGGTGAATGCGGAAAAACGCTGGAGACGGTATCGGATTTTTCGGCAGACGCGCTGTTTGGAGATGTGGAACTCGACGGCGTAACAACTGTCTGCGCAGCGCCGTCGGCTTTGGCTTCATTGACCTCCACCGGGGGAACGTCCGGGGCCAATCGCTCGGTCGCAGCGGCCTCGGATCCTGCCTCAGCGTTCGGACTCAGCTCAACATCCGAACCAGTCTTTGGGCCCTTCGTTGAACGCACAGCGATTCCCGCATTCAGTTCATCGCGCATGGCGATGGCGATTTTCTGCAGGTCCGCCGGTGCGCTGGAATGCAGTACTGGCAACAGCCAGTATAAGGTCGCCTGCCGATGGCCTCGATCCCGATGAATGGCTGCCAGAAACAGATGCGCCTTGAACGATTCTGTGCTTCCCGAATGGCGATGCAGAAATGTGAGGAGAGCCGCAGGACCGCCATCCTCCCAGGCAATCTGCAACGCTCGAGGCGTCGCGCCAGGATGTTTCAAAAGTCCTGTTTGCAGCTCCGGCGGAAACTCCTGAATGCGTTCGATGAGGTCGCGATGCAGCGGTCGAAACGTCGTGCTTCCATCCGCGACCATCAATGATGGATCAGCTGCCTGCAGCAGTTGCAGCGTATCGCGAATTCTTGCGACATTCCCTCCTCGCGCCAGACGAGTCAACTCCTGAAGCTGCTGTGCGATCTTTCGATCAGACGGTAGTCGCTGCAGGTCATCCGCCGGTTCAGGAGCGTCGCTCCCCGCCAACTTCCGCTGGGCGCACACCGACTCGGCCGAGCCGATCAGTGTCAGCACGACGAGGCAAGACACAAACGCAAATTGTGAAATGCCTTTGAGATCCACACCATCGTACCGGCCTTTACTGGTCAAGCGTCGTCTCCATTTGTCATCGCACAAATTGCCTGACATCCTCCGCTCCCTCTTCCCTGAAAGTCGTACAGTGTCAAATTCATCCACTGGATACAAACATTCCCTCGATATTTCTGCCGCAGTACCCCAACTCGTCAATATGAACCGCCTGCAGGCTTTCTGGATCTGTTGCGATCGGAATCAGACGATCAAATCCCGAAAGCACGCATAAAATCGTTGCCAAAATGCGTCGTTCCGCCTCGGCAGGAGCCTTTGATACCACCAGAAATTTCGGATTCCGGAGCACCATCAACATGGAATTGCCAGTTCGCAGATCGGGAAAAGTGTTGTCTTCAGCCCCGTTAGCTGGTTTCCTGTCCAGCTCACTGCGTTAGATTACGTAGTCTGGGGCGTCACAGGTTCACGCCAAATTCCATACAAATGCCATTGAAAACTCACTGAGGCACCGCAATGCTGATTCGGGAATATTTGAAGACTCTGGCCTGTCGCCGTAAGTCCAATTCACGCCGACGTTTGGCCCGCCCTCACGACTTATCAGAGTCATTAGAATCGCGAACACTGCTGACGGGGAACGTACAAGTCTCGCTGCCAGGGGCAAATGCACTGCTTATGGGAGATACGGGGAACAACGAGCTTGAAGTGGTTGTGGATAATGGTTCGGTCGTCGTTCGAGGCTTGAATGGCACCACCATCAATCAGGGAACGACGGCCTTCACGCTGGTGACGGGTGCGACGACGTTGCAGGGCAGTTTGACAGGGTCGCTCGGCAGTGGCGATGACATTGTCACGATCGGTCCCGGAATCACATTCGCTGGAAATGTTTCTCTGTCGGGTGATGACGGAGCAGATACTCTGCGGGCTTTGACGGGCACTTATGGTGGAAATCTGACGTTGAGAGGAATCGATGGGGCAACCTCAATCGTGGTCGATGGGGCAACTGTCAGTGGGAATCTTGACGTTCGCGGAAAGGGCGCGACACTGGCGAGCATCAGCAATTCGACTGTGCAAGGTGGTCTGAATGTCCTGACCGGAGACAGTTCGGACAGCGTGGTGGTCCAAAGCACGACAGTCGTTGGCGTGACAGCGATAAATACGGGTGGCGGCGACGACAATGTTGTGATTCAGAATTCAACGTTGCGAGGTCGACTGGGCATTGAAGCTGGAACCGGCAACGATGTGGTTTATGTGAATTCCAGCAGTGTGGCCAAGGTCGCTCGGATAGCGCTTCGACGCGGCAACGATACCGTGCAGGTGCTTGGAAGCAGCAACTTTGGGAAACGACTGGTGATTGCTGGCGGCCGCGGAGGTGATGCGACAAGTATCACAGCGGACACGACGATCCATCGTGTGATCAGGCGCAGTATGAATTCCAGTCAGATTGATGCGGCTCTGATTTCTTCACGCATCACTGACCCGACAACGGGTGCGATTGCTCGCGCGAATGCACTCCGCACAGCTGCAGTGCCGACATTGACGGTCAGTGCCAGTCCGGCCACATTTTCGGAGAATGCAGGCACATCAGCATCGACGCTGACAGTGACACGCACAGGCTCGACGACGGCGGATCAGATCGTGACGCTGACGTCATCCAATGCGAACAAAGCTACGGTCCCTGCCACGGTGACGATTCTTGCAGGTCAGACCACAGCGACGGCGACGATCGCTGCGGTTGATGACAATACCGTTGATGGTGCCGCAACGGTCACGATGACGGCGTCAGCGACGGGCTTCACCAACGCGACAACCACGCTGACGGTGAACGACAATGAAACCACATTGACGGTCAGCGCCAGCCCGGCCACATTTTCGGAGAATGCAGGCACTTCCGCATCAACGCTGACAGTGACACGCACAGGCTCTACGACGGCGGATCAGATTGTGACGCTGACGTCATCCAATACGAACAAAGCCACGGTCCCGGCGACGGTCACAATTCCTATCGGGCAGACAACAGCAACAGCGACGATTGCTGCGATTGACAACGACACCGTCGATGGTGCCACAACGGTCACGATTACCGCTTCAGCGACGGGATTCGCCAATGCAACAACCACGCTGACGGTGAACGACAATGAAACAACGTTGGCCGTCAGCGCCAGCCCGGCCACATTTTCGGAGAATTCGGGCACATCAGCATCAACGCTGACAGTGACACGCACAGGCTCGACGACGGCGGATCAGATCGTGACGCTGACGTCATCCAATACGAACAAAGCCACGGTCCCAGCGCCGGTCACGATTCCTGCCGTCCAGGCCACAGCGACGGCGACGATCGCTGCGATTGATAACAATACGGTCGACGGTGCCGCAACGGTCACGATTACGGCTTCCGCGACGGGATTCGCCAACGCGACAACCACGCCCACGGTCAACGACAATGATCTCCCCCTGACTGCGGTATTTACCGCCGCCGATGCGGTGCAGTCGAATGGAACAAAGATCACTCGGGATTCCACTTCGCAAGTCACGGGTACGACAGTTGCCGGAGCGACAATCACGGTGGACAGTGACGACGATGGCATGTTCGACAATGGAAGTGCCACGGCCGGAATCGACGGAAGTTACACGGTGGATGTCACACTGTTGCACACGGCGACGAATCATGGAGCAAACCGGCTGGTCGTGAAATCGGTCTCCGGGGCGAATTCTGCAGACACCGCAGTAAATGCACACCTGGCAGTTGGGACGGTCGTTCATTTTGCCACGAACCAGGGAGCGTATGATGTCGAACTGCTGGACACCGAAGCTCCATTGACCGTGGCGAATTTCCTGAGCTACGTGGATTCCGGTGCCTACGAGAACATGTTCGTCCATCGAACCAACGCCGGGAGTGCCAGGTTCATTCAGGGCGGCGGATTTAAGGTCGTGAATGGTCAAGTCAGTTCTGTCGTGACAACGGACCCGGTCCCGAATGAATTCATGGCGGCAAATTCCAATG